>NZ_JBHSRF010000004.1:0-255144 GCF_042658925.1 Sphaerisporangium aureirubrum | reverse complement strand
CCGTGGACGTCGAGCCGAAGTTGCCCGGGAAGTTCCCGATGGGCATGCTGGCCCGGTAGATCCTGCCGTTGTCGCCGGCGAAGAACAGGTACATGTTCGAGCTGTCACCGATGAGGGTCTGGTCGATCGGGCCGGTGCCGGAGCCGGAGATGCTGCCGGTGAAGAGCGGCTGCTCCGCCGACCAGCCGTTGGCGTTGGTGGGGTTGCTCGAGGTCCGGTAGGAGAACGCGGAACTGCCCCACTGGTAGGCGAGCACCCAGATGTTCCTGGGAGCGAAGTAGAACAGTGTCGGTGCGACGGTGGACGACGACATCGCGTTCTGGGTGGCCGAGCCCAGTTGGGACAAGTTGGAGACGAGGCTGAAGTTCATCGAACCCCACCTGGTTCCCGTGTCGTGCGTCGTCGCGTAGACCAGGTGCTGGCCGTTGTAGGGGGCGACGGTGAAGTCCTTGAGCGAGACCCATCCCGACCTCGGTTGCGCCAGTGCGCCTGTCGACGTCCAGCGGTAGGACGACGGAAGAGGACACGAACTGGTCGGCGTCACGGTGGGGGTCACGGTCGGCGTCACGGTGGGGGTCACCGTCGGCGTCACGGTCGGCGTCACGGTCGGCGTCACGGTGGGAGTCACGGTCGGCGTCACGGTCGGGGTTCCGGGAGTGCCGGTGCAGGCCACGCCGTTCAGGGAGAACGAGGTGGGCGCCGGGTTGGAGCCGTTCCACGAAGCGTTGAACCCGAAGGCGGTGTTACCTCCGGACGGGATGGACGCGTTGTAGGCGGCGTTGGTCGCGGTCACCGACGAACCGGACTGGGAGGGCGTGGCGTTCCACATCTGGGAGATCTGCTGACCGGCCCCGAAGGTCCAGGTCAGCCGCCAGCCGTTGACCGCGTCACCCAGGTTGTTGATGGTGACGTTGGCGCCGAAGCCACCCGGCCACGACGAGCTGATGGTGTAGTCGACCCGGCAGGCCACGGCCGCCTGCGCGGGCTGCGTGGCCAGGAGCCCGGCCGCCGCCAGCAGGATCGGGATCGTGATGATCGCGAAGCCGCGGCGTACGGCTGATCGGGACGGCGCCGTCGGTGTGACGGCGGAGCGGCGCGGTGTCCGCGTTCGCCAGGGCAGGCGCATGGGTGTGCTCCTCATCTTTTCGTTCAGCGGCTGTCAGGAGTTGGTGCGGGTGGTGGGGTGGTGCTGTCGTTCGCGGTGAAGCCGGAGGCCGTGGGCGAGGCCGGGCGAGCGAGCAGTCGTAGGAGGTGTCGCGGACGGTCACGACGGGGCCGGTCGCGCCGGACTCGAATAGTGAGCGCTAACTTGAAGAGGCGCTCCATCCTTGAAGGAGGCATGACTCGGTGGCGTCGCGTGCCTCCCCGCGGGTGGCGTACCCGGGGGTTCGGCTCCGACGTACGCGCGGGGCCCCGACCGGTGTTAGCGTTCACAAATAGTTCGCTGGCATTTCTCTGGCGAGACGTGGTGGTGCGCGGAGCCAATACGATGCGGCCGATCCGCGTCAAGGTACGGCCCCCGGCCCGATCCCCCGCCCGCGCGCCGCCCGGCGGGCCTTCATCTGCCCTAACGGGCATCCGATCGCACCGTGCGAGACCGGCTCCGAGCTGAAACGTTCAGCACTGGCGATGA
Source organism: Sphaerisporangium aureirubrum (assembly GCF_042658925.1). Taxonomy (NCBI): domain Bacteria; kingdom Bacillati; phylum Actinomycetota; class Actinomycetes; order Streptosporangiales; family Streptosporangiaceae; genus Sphaerisporangium; species Sphaerisporangium aureirubrum. The sequence continues at coordinate 253,511 of NZ_JBHSRF010000004.1, read as the reverse complement.
TCTTCTGCCGTGCGCGGCCGGTCCGCCGCGAATCCTTCCCGACCTGGATTCGTACCGAGGCGATCAGCTCTCCATACGAACGTGACGGACCCGGCTCCCGGCCACTATCGGCGATGGCCGGGAGCCAAGGTCCGCGATGACTCCCGGCCGCTATCGGCGATGGCCGGGAGCCACATCAGGGGTGATCTCCGACCGCCGCGGAGGCCCGGGGGCGCGCGCGGCGGACGGAGATCGGGGTCAGGACCAGCCTTGGAGGCCGGCGCCGTAGGGGTAGAGGGGGGTGCCGTAGGTGGTGGGGACGGTCTGGCCCGCGTCGATGCGGGCGCGGATCTCCGTGCGCTGGGCGGCGGTCGCGCCCAGGTCGTAGGGGATGTTCCAGTCTTCGACGGCGTCGGCCAGGACGTCGCCGCCGCCGGCCCTGAGGATCTGGTCGAGGCTCCGCGGCAGCTGCCAGGGGAGCCGGCCGCTCGGCGTGTAGTCGCCGAACAGCAGGGAGGCCGTGGCGGGGCCGACCTCCTCGCCGCCGCGGTAGGTCACCACGATGGCGTCGGCGAGGCCGTTCCACTCGGTGATCACCGTGGGACGCGGGAGGGTCAGGACCACGACCACCGGGATCCCCTGGTTCTTGAAGTTCTGGATGATCGCGAGCTGGTCGGGCGGCAACTGGGGCCGTTCCTTCACCCAGGCGGTGCCGTGCGTGTACGTCGGCTCGCCGACGGCCACGACGGCCAGCTTGGGTGCCGGGCCGGTGTCCTGGTAGACGTTGACGCCGGCGGTGGCCGCCCGCGCCCTGACCGCCTCCAGCAGGGTGCGCGACCCGTGCTCCTGGTGGAAGTAGCTGGTCCAGATGCAGCAGGCCGTGCCGTCGGTGGCCCGGGGGCCGGCGACGACGACGTTGTCGCCCGCCCTGAGCCGGATCGGCAGGACGCCGTTGTTCTTCAGCAGCGTGTTGGACTCGCGGGCCGCCTGGTTGGCGAGCGCCACGTAGGACGGCTGGTGGAACCGGTAGGGGCCGTTCACCGGGTCGCCGTACGGGCGCTCGAACACGCCCAGGGTGAACTTCAGGCGCAGGACCCTGGTCACCGCGTCGTTGATCCGCGCGATCGGGACTCCTGCCACGAAGCTCGCCATGGTGAAGCCGGCCGCGCCGGGGTCAGCGCCGCCCATCACGTCGGAGCCGGCGTTGGCCGCCTTGATCCAGACGCCGGACGGCAGCCAGTCGGTGGTGATGAGACCGGTGTAGCCGAGGTTGTTGCGCAGGTAGGCGAGGATCGGAGCGCTGTCGCCCGCCCCGGAGCCGCCAGGGTCGAGGTAGGAGCTCCCGGCGTAGCCCGGCATGATGTTCACCGCGCCGGCGTCCATCGCCGCCCGGAACGGGATCATGTGGTACTTGATCGTGACGGCGTCGTAGGTGATCCCGGCCTCGCCGCCCGCGCCCTCGCCCGGCCAGTGCTTGACGGTGGCCAGCACCGAGGCGGGGTTGAGCTCGGGGCCGCCCTGGAGCCCGGCCACCAGCGCGCGCACCTGGGCGGCCGCGACGTCGGCGTTCTCGCCGTTGCCCTCCTGGATGCGCGGGTAGAGGACCTTGGTGCCGACCTCGGCGAGCGGGCCGAGGACGCCGCGCGCCCCGACCTCCAGCTCCTCGCGGCGCTGCATGTCGCCGAGCTTGTAGTCGAGCGCGTAGTTCTTCGCCGCGGCGAGCGCGCTCTGCAACGGGAAGGTGGTCTGGTACCCGGCGATGGTGTCGCCGGCCGAGACCGGCGGGATGCCGAGCCGGGTCCCGGAGGCGGCCAGCAGCACGTTGTGCAGGTCGCCGGGCTGCGCCGGGCCGAAGTGCCAGCCCGACAGCGGGTAGACCTGGGAGTTGTAGAACAGCTGGTACGCCTTCTCCTCGGCGGTCATCCGGCCGAGGAGGTCGCTCACCCGGGTCTCGACCGGCAGCCGCCAGTTCTCGTACGGCTCGATCGCCCCGTTCCTGTTCAGGTCGCGGGCGCCGTTGACGATGTTGACGCCGTCGGCGACCTGCTCGATGTCGGGCAGGTACAGGCTGAAGGTGCGGATGTTGGAGGTGGTCCTGGTGCCCGAGCCGCTCACCGCGACGACGTACCACCGGTAGGTCCACCGGTCGGCGATGTCCCAGGTCGGCGTGTAAGCGGTGCCGGTGGTCTCGGCGACCTTGGTGTAGAGGTCGAGCAGCCTGCCCGAGGCGGCGAAGTCGTAGTCGCCGCGGCTGACGTTCAGCCAGACCTCGTACCGGGCCGCGCCGGAGACGGCCGCCCACGAGAGCGCGGGCCGCCGGGTGTCGGTGACCATGGCCCGGTCGGCGGGGGCGGACAGCGCGAACTGGCCGGTCGTCGCCGGGGCTCTGGTGGGCGGGGACAGCAGCGGCGGGGTCGTCGCCGCCGAGTCGACGGTGCCGAAGACCTGGAACTCCCACAGCGAGTAGCCGTAGCCGGTCGCCCGGGTCGTCCCGACGAAGCGGACGTAACGGCCGGTGCCCGTGACGGTCAGGTTCTCGACGCCGCCCCTGCCGGTGGTCGTGGAGTAGACGGTCGTCCAGGTGGTGCCGTTGGCCGACACCTCGATGCGGTAGGCCGTGGCGTAGGCGGACTCCCAGTTGAGGGTGACGCCGGTGACGCGTCCGGCGCCGCCGAGGTCGACGCGCAGCCACTGGTCGGCGGAGAACTGGCTGGACCAGCGGGTGGTCGTGCGGCCGTCGAGTGCCGCCGCCGGAGCGTTGCCGCCCTCGTAGGAGGACGCCGTCACCTGCTTGTAGGCCGAGATCGGCGTTCCGCCCGGCGGGGGCGGCGGGTCGGTGGACGTGGTGCCGTAGACCTGGAACTCCCACAGGGAGTAGCCGTACCCGTTGGCCCGGACGGTGCCGTACATCCGCACGTACCGCCCGGTCCCGGTGACGGTCAGGTTCTGCGTGCCACCGGGCCCGGCCGTGGTGCCGTAGATGTCGGTCCAGGACGAGCCGTCCGACGAGACCTGGATCTTGAACGCGGTGGCGTACGCGGCCTCCCAGCTCAGGGTGACCTGGCTGAGCGTCGCGGTGGCCCCGAGGTCGACCTGGAGCCACTGCGGGTCGGCGAACGCGCTCGACCAGCGCGTCCCGGCGTCGCCGTCCACCGCCGCCGAGGCGGGGGTGCCGGCGTTCTCGGCGGAGGAGGCCGTGGCGGGCTTGCCCTGCGAGAGCAGGACCGGCGCGGCGTACGCGGGCCGCGGGGGCACCGCGAGGACGCTCGCGACCAGCGCCAGCATCACCGTCAGCACGGTGAGCGGGAGGCGACGCCGCGAAAGGACGTGTGTCATGGATTCTCCCGTGTGTCCGGCCGGCTACCAGCCGACGGCGACCAGCAGGTACTGGGGGTTGCCGTGCGAGATGAACGACGACTGGTCGGCGTAGTCGTCGTAGGGGAAGCCGTAGGCCCGCTTGCCGAGCGCGTGGTCGTGCCAGAACTTGGAGTAGTAGTTGGCCGGGGCGGCCCGGTAGTACTGGGCGGGGTCGGACTGCTGGGCGTCGGAGAGCCCGGCGACGTGGCGGTTCAGCGCCGCGCACAGCTTGGGCGCCTCCGAGAGCGGCCCGGCGCAGCCGGTGACCTGCGAGGTGGTGGCGTTGACGCCGTTCTGCGCCGCGTAGCCGGTGAAGTAGTTCGCGTACTGGCCGCCGGGCTGGAAGATCGCCGCGCTGCCCGGCGCCGGGATCCGGTACGGGGCCTGCACCTGGGCCAGCGGCTTGAACTCGGTGGGCACCTCGTTGACGAACCGCTGGAACGTCGCCTCGCGGGACTCGGCGAAGATCGAGTAGTCCTCGCCCACGGCCACGTCGTAGCCGTCGCGGGCGTGCAGCCGCATCGCGAGTTTCAGGCCGAACGCGTCCACGCGGGTGGTGTTGCCGTTGAACACCGCGGGGCCGACGGTGAACTCGATGAAGTCGTAGTACTGGCTGTTCGGGGAGCCGACGTAGAAGTACATGCGGCCCGCGGTGTTGGCCGGCATGTCGAAGTAGGGCTGCTCGGCGATCGAGTGCACCTGGCCGTTGTAGCTCCAGTACACCTGCGAGTCCGGGTACCGGCCGTTGGTCCGGTTGAGGATCTTCACCATCACGACGTTGCGCGCGGGAGGGATGGAGGCGGTGTCGCCCCAGAACGCGTCCGGCGCCGTGGGCGTCGGGGTCGGCGTCGGGCCGGTGCCGCCCTCGGTGCGCACGGTGAGGCTCCACAGCGAGTAGCCGTAGACGGTGGCGCGTGTGGTGCCGTACACGCGGATGTAGCGGCCCGAGCCGGTGACGCCGAGGGTCTGGGTGCCGCCGGCGCCGGTGGTCGTGGAGTAGATCGAGGTCCAGGACGAGCCGTTGCCGGACACCTCGATCCGGAAGGCGCGGGCGTAGGCCGCCTCCCAGCTCAGCACGACCTGGCAGACGGACTGGACCGAGCCGAGGTCCACCTGGATCCACTGCGGATCGCTGAACGCGCTGGACCAGCGCGTCCCGGCGTTGCCGTCCACGGCGGCCGAGGCGGGGAAGGTGGCGTTCTCGGTGGAGGAGGCGGTGGCGGGCCTGCCCTGCGCGGCGTCGGCCGTGCCGCACGCGGCGGCGGCGCGGGACTGACCGGGCAGGGCGACCATGCAGGTCACCGCCAGTGCCAGCGCGGTGAACAGCGCGGCGGGGAAGGAGAGCCTGAAGGGGAGATGGGGCGTCACTTTCATGGGGGGAGCTCCTCGTCGAGGAAGGCGAAACCGTGTTCCGCGCCGTGATCGCCGTGTTCGTACGTCCTGACCGGCCGCCGTACGCGGCGGGGAACCGGCCCGGGACGGGCGGACCGCTGTCGCGGCCCGCCCGCGACGGTGGGGACGCGCCGGCGTCGTGATACGCCGCCGGCGCGCCCTACCCGTGTGCGCCGTGCCCGGGGGTCAGGGGTAGCTGACGATGTTGACCGGGACGGTGGCGGTGCCCTGGGCGGGGCCGCCGGTGTTGTTGATCACGTGCGCGATGGTCCCGTTGCCACCGAGGGAGACGGTGAGCAGGTCGTGGAACCGCACGCCGGACGCGGTGGGCGACTCGAAGCCGCGTTCCGCCACGACCGACGGGTTGACGTTGAAGTAGCAGTAGGCGCCCAGGCCCCATGCCTCGTGGCTGGTCACCGAGTTCGCCACCTTGTAGGCGGCGTAGCCCCGCGTGCTGCCGTTCATCCACGCGGCCTGGTTCGGCGGATCGTAGGGCATCTCGTTCTGGAAGAAGATGGTGCGGCCGCCCTGGCCGTTCCAGATGACCTGGTACTTCTGGTAGTGCTCGACGAACAGGCCGTACGCCGTCACGTTGTTGCCGTTGACGATCAGGCCGGTGTCGGCGGGGTTGGTGGTCCAGCCCACGCCGGTGCCATGGTCGCCGCGCCACGCCCAGATGTGGTCGATCAGCGTGTTGTGGCTGTTCACCACCAGGCTGGTGGTCGCCCGCCCGGCTTGGGCACCGCCGATCCGGAAGAAGACGTCCTGGAGGGAGATCGGGTTCGACGCGTGCCCGGCCGAGGAGCCGTCCGGGCCCACCCGCAGCAGCACCGGCGAGTTGACCGAGCCGGCGTCGAAGAGCACGCCGGCGATCCTGATGCCGTCCACGTCCGCGGTGGACATCGGGATCACGCCGTTCTCGGGGATCAGCGTCGGGTAGCCGACGCCGAGGACGACGGTGTCCGGACGGGTGATGTTGATCGTCTGGTTGACGCGGTAGACGCCGGGCGTGAACAGCAGGTTCAGCCCCTGGGCGAGCGCCTGGTTGATGGTGGCGGCGCTGTCGGACGGCTTGGCGACGTAGAACCTGCTGAGCGGGAGGGACGTGCCGGGGGTGGACCCGCCCGACCAGCTCGTGCCGCTGGTGTTCTGGCGCAGCGAGGGGACGAAGACGTTGTAGGCGCCGGCGGAGTCGACGTAGAGGTAGGGCTTCTCCCGGGTCACCGGGCTCTGGGCGATGGTGGTGTAGGGCGGGTTCGGGAAGCTCTGCGCGGGGGCGCCCACGACGCCGGAGAACACCATGTTCCACACGCCGTTGGTCCAGCCGCCGATCTGGCTGTCACGGGTGAGCCACTGCTGCTGGGAGTACGGGCCCACCGTGGCGTCGATCTTGCTGTCGGCGATGTAGCCGCCGCTGGCCCAGCCGTACCCGGAGGGCGCGAGGTTGAGGTTGCCGCGCACGTGGATCCGCCGGAACGGCGCCGCCTGCGAGACGGCCCAGCGGTTCTCGCCGCCGGTCGGCGTGATCGACAGGTTCTCCGCCGAGCGCCAGAAGTTCTGCGTGGCGTTGCCGTTGAACCAGCCGGCGTCGACGGTGACGCCGCCGTTGATGGTGACGTCGTCGGGGTTGCGGCCGAGGCCCGCGATGGAGGTGTAGAAGCCGATGTTGGCGTTGACGTTGTAGCTGCCCGGCTTGAACAGCAGGGCGTACCGCTGGGTGCCGAACTGGTTGGACTCCTGGGTGGCGAAGACGGAGTTCAGCCTGCTCTGGATGGTGGCGCCCGCCATGGACGGATCGAAGACGATCACGTTGGGGCCGAGGTCGCCGCCGCCCGGCAGGTTCGGGTCGCTGCCGCCGGTGCTGCCGTACACCTGGAACTCCCACAGCGAGTAGCCGTAGCCGGTGGCGCGGGTGGTGCCGTACATGCGGACGTAACGGCCGGTTCCCGAGACGGCGAGGGTCTGCGTGCCGCCGGTGCCGGTGGTGGTGGAGTAGACGTCGGTCCAGGCGGCCGCGTCGCCGGAGACCTGGATCTTGAAGGCTCTGCCGTAGGCCGCCTCCCAGCGGAGCACGACCTGGCTGATGGTGGCGCTCGCGCCGAGGTCGACCTGGATCCACTGCGGGTCGCTGAAGGCGCTGGACCAGCGGGTGCCGGTGTTGCCGTCCACGGCGGCCGAGGCGGCGGTGCCCGCGTTCTCGGCGGACGACGCGGTGGCCGGCCTGCCTTGCGACAGCAGCACGTCGGCGGCTGCCGCGGGCCCTGCGACCAGGCACGATGCGAATAAAGCGATGAGGGCGAGAAAAGTTCCTGACAGGGTGCGCCTGCCGGAGCTCCGGGACACGTGCACTGCTTCTCCTCACGACGGGGGTGCGCCACAGGAGTGACGGAGGTGTGGAGAGCGCTCTCTCGCATGAGAGTGCACATGCGCAGGGGGTAGTGTCAATGCTTAATTTAACTTTTATGACATAGTGCCGACAGAAGCGGGAAACCTGGCATCGCGAAGGAACTGCTCGATCACCAAAGTCGCCGCGCCCATGGCGACCGCGTCCGGGCCGAGGCGGCCCAGCATTATGGAGGCGGTCTTGTACGGCTGGAGCAGGGTGTTCGCCGCCGTCGCCGCGCGGATCTCCAGCAGCCGGCTCTCCCCCAGCATCAGGCCGGCCCACCCGCCGATCACGATGCGCTCGGGGTTGAACAGGTGGATCAGGTTCGACAGGCCCACGCCGAGCAGCTCGACGGTCTCGTCGAGGACGGGAGAGCCCGTCGCCAGCAGGCGGGCCAGCGCCGCCTCCTCCTCCGCGGAGTCGGCCACGACGCCGGCGCGGTCCAGGATCGCCTCGGCCCCGACGTAAGCCTCCAGGCAGCCGCGCCCGCCGCACTTGCACAGCCGCCCGCCCGTGACGATCTTCAGGTGCCCGATCTCGCCCGCGGCGTGCCCGGCGCCGCGGTAGATGCCGCCGTCGGTGACGATCGTGCCGCCGACGCGCGAGCCGATCAGCATGACGACGGTGTCGCTGGTGCCGCGGCCCGTGCCGAACCACAGCTCGGCCTGGCCCATCGTCTTGGCGCCGTTGTCCACGTACAGCGGCAGCGACGTGCCGGCCCGCAGCAGAGTGCCCAGCGGGACCGCCTCCCAGCCGAAGGTCTTGGCCTGCACGAGCGCGTCCGGCCCCGGCTCCACGATGCCGGGGACGCCGACGCCGACGCCGAGCACCTGGCCCGGGGAGACGCCGCCCTCGCCGATCACCGTGTCGATGCCCGCGAGGATGTGCCGCGCGACGAGCTCGGGGTCGTGGCGGGCGGAGTGGACCGCGTAGAGCGCGCGGGCGCGCTCGGTCATGTCCAGGTCGAACAGCTCGACCCGCACCTGCGTCTCGCCCACGTCCACGCCGACCACGTAGCCGTAATCGGGGTTCACCCGCAGCAGCACCCGCGGACGGCCCCCGTCGGAGTCCACGTGACCCGCCTCGACCAGGACGGTGTCGCCGAGCAGCTCCCCCGTCATGGTGCTGACCGTGGCGCTGCTCAGCCCCGTCGCCTCACACAGGTCGTTGCGGCTGGCGGGCCCGCCGAAGTACAGGGCCCGCAGGAGCATGGCCTGATTCCCGCGCCGTACGTCACGCACTGTCCTGCGCTCAGGCCTGCCCATGCGGTCCCCACCCTCCTGAAGTTTTCCGGCCATGTTAAATCAAGGCGCGAACCATCCCCGGGGCGCCCGAGCACGGGCCGCCGAACGGAGATGCGAGAGCATCATGTCCCATCGCCTTGACTCTCCTCTCGCCCGCCAGGAACCACGGCTGGACATCACCGACCGGTTCGAGTTCCGGGGCGAGCTGAGCGGCCCTCCGGATCATGTGCTCCAGGCGTGCGCGGTGCGTCGCGCGTAGGCCGTGAAGTCGCCCGCGGGGCGTCCGGTGACCTTCTGGATGTCGTCGCACGGCCGGGCGTCGCGGCCGGAGGCGATGTTGCCGGCCAGGAAGAGCAGCACCTCCGTGTACTCGGCCGAGGCGCCGGAACGGGCCAGCCAGGTGTCCGGGTTGTTCTCGTGCCTCATCGGACGGCCGGTGACGCCGGAGATGATGCCGGCGACGCCGGCCAGTGTGATCGCCTCGGGGCCGGTGAGGGCGTACTCGGCGCCCGCGTGGGCGGCCGGGTCCGCGAGCGTGGCGGCGGCGACGGCGGCGATGTCCTCGGCGTCCACGAAGGCCTCGGTTCCGTCGCCGGTCGGCATGTCGAGCACGTCCTCGACCGGCCGCAGGAAGGTCTCGCTGAAGTTCTGCATGAACCACGAGGGGCGCAGAATCGAGTAGGTGAAGCCGCTCCGGGCCATGAGGTCGAGTTCGACGGCCCGGTGGGCCGCCTCAGGCGGAGCGTGGTTCACGCCGTACGCGCTGAGGTAGGTGACGTGGCGCACGCCGGCGGTCTCCGCGAGGTCCAGGAAGGACGACACCGCGGGGGCGAAGTCCACACGCTGGACGGGCGCCACGAGGTACACACGGTCCACGCCGTCGAGGGCGGGACGGTGGGTGGTCGTGTCGTCCCAGTCGAACCGCACGTCCGGCCCGCCGCGCGCCGCCCTGCGGGCCGTCAGCCCGAGTTCCGTCAACCTGCTCGCGACTCTCGAACCGGTCTTCCCTGTGCCGCCGAGTACGAGGACGTTCTTGGTGGTTTTGGTCATGGACACGATCATCCGGCTGTGAGATGAGACGTTCAATGCGCTTGACGCTCGATTTGTTTACGCGAGACACTCAGCCTGTGGACGTCCTGCAAGACCATCTGGCCAGGGCGCGCGCGTCCGGCGCGGTCTTCGCCCGGTCGGTGGCCTGCCCGCCGTGGGGGCTGCGCCTGCCCGGTGACATCCAGATGGCGGTGCACACCGTCGTCCAGGGGCGCGCGTGGCTGTGGCTGGACGATCCGCGTGCGGCGGTCGAGCTCGCCCCCGGCGACGTCGCGCTCGTCCGCGGTGGACCCGACCACCACATCGCCCACGAGGCGGGCGCCGCCTGCCTGCCGCTGGAGCGGTTCCACGCGCGTCACGAGCACGACGAACGCTCGGGCGATCACCGCGCGGCGGTGTTCATGTGCGGCGCCTACCGGTTCTCCGGGGACATCGGCCAGGGCCTGATCGACGCGCTCCCCCCGATCCTCCCGCTGTCCGCGGCCGTCGACGATCCCCTGCGCGACGTCGTCGGCCTGTTGTCCCGCGAGCTGGCCGCCCCCGCGCCCGGCCATCCGACCGTGCTCGACCGGCTGCTGGACATCCTCCTCGTGTACGCCATACGGACCTGCTTCCAGCGCGGCGCCGGCGCTCCCCGCTGGTTCCGCGCCTCGGCCGACCCCAGGCTGAGCCCCGCGCTGCGCGCCATGCACGCCGACGCCGCCCACCCGTGGACGGTGTCCGAGCTGGCCGCGCTCAGCGGCCTGTCCCGGGCGTCGTTCGCCCGCGGCTTCCAGCAGGCACTCGGCCAGGCCCCCATGCGGTACCTGACCGACTGGCGCATGACCCTCGCCCGAGACCACCTGCGCACCGGCGACCTGACCCTCGCCCAGATCGCCGATCTCACCGGCTACGCCTCCCCGTACGCCTTCGCCGCCGCGTTCCGCCGCCACCACGGCCGTCCCCCCGGCCGCTGGCGCCAGGACCTGAAGCAGGGCGAGTGACCCCCTTTCGATCTCCCTGCGCTTAACGGGGCGTTCGTTAGCGTCGACAGATGACCGCTACCACGCCTTTCGGGGCAGATTCCACGGCGAGTGAGGTCATCGAGGGCATCGATCTGCGTGGCAGACGCGCCGTCGTCACCGGCGCCTCGTCCGGGATCGGCCTGGAGGCCGCCCGGGCGCTGGCCGGCGCGGGGGCCGAGGTGGTCCTGGCCGTGCGGAACATGAACGCCGGGGTCAAGGCCGCCGACGAGATCGGCGGCAGGGTCGCCGTCGCGCACCTCGACCTTTCCGAGCAGGCCTCGGCCCGTGACTTCTGCGCCGGATGGACCGGACCGCTCGACATCCTCGTCGACAACGCCGGTATCGCGGCGACCCCGCTGAGCCGCACTCCCGAAGGCTGGGAGTTGCAGTTCGCCACCAACCACCTGGGCCATTTCACCCTGACCACGGGCCTGCACGGGGCGCTGGCCTCCCGCGGCGGCCGTGTGGTGGTGCTCAGCTCGGCGGCGCACCTGCGCTCACCCGTCGTCTTCGAGGACATCAACTTCCTGCACCGCGAGTACGAGCCGATGCTCGGCTACGCCCAGTCCAAGACCGCCAACGTGCTCTTCGCGGTGGGTGCGGCCGCCCGGTGGGCGGCCGACGGCATCACCGTGAACGCGGTGATGCCGGGAGTGGTCCGCACCAACATCGTCCGCAACTTCACCGACGAGGCCTTCGACCAGCTCATGGTCGGCACCGGCAGACCGGGAGGCAAGACCGTCGAACAGGGCGCCGCCACCACGGTCCTGGTCGCGACGTCCCCCCTTCTCGACGGCGTCACCGGCCGCTACTTCGAGGACTGCGCCGAGGCCGGCCCCTACTCGGGAACCGGGCCACGGCGCGGCTACGCGGCGTACGCCGTCGACCCGGAGATCGCCGACCGGCTCTGGCGGGTCTCCGAGGAGATGCTCGCCGGCTGAGGTCCGTCAGGCGAGGCTGAACTTTTCGGCGTGGATCTGTGCGCGGGGGACCTTCAGGGTGCGGAGGGTCTTCAGGACGGCCGTGGTCATGGCCGGGGGGCCGCAGACGTAGACGTCCCGGTCGGTGATGTCGGGGACCAGGGCCAGGAGGTCGTCCGGGGCGAAGGGGGTGTTGGGCGGGGTGCCGGCGCCGGTGCGGCCGGTCAGGACGTGCAGCTGGGCGCCTCGGGACTGGGCCAGGGCCTGCAGCTCCGGGAGGAGGACGGCGTCCGCCGCGGTCTGGACTCGGTAGAGGACGACGGTCGAGCCCGTCGATTCTTCGAGGAGCGCGCGGATGGGGGTCACGCCTACGCCGCCGGCTATGAGGAGGGTGGCGTCCTTGACCTGGTGGAGGGTGGTGAAGGCGCCGTAGGGGCCCTCGGCGAAGACCCGGGTCCCGACGGGGAGGTGGCGCAGGCCGGTGCTCGTGTCGCCCACGGCCTTGGCGGTCAGGCGCAGGGTGCGGCCGTCGGGGGCGGCGGACAGCGAGAAGGGGTTCGCGCGGGTCCAGTGGTTGTGGCCGGGGAAGCGCCAGATGAAGAACTGGCCGGCGCGGGCGGGCAGGCGGTCGAGGTGGCGGCCGGTGACGTGGACCGAGACGACGTTGTCGGATTCCGGTACGACGGCGGAGACGCGGAGCTGGTGGTACGCGTTGCGCCGCAGCGGCACGACGATCCGGCCGACGATGAGGGAGACGACCACGAACGCCCACAGGGCCCACCAGTAGGCGGTCGACAGAGCGGAGGCGGTGAAGGTGGTGCCTTCCAGGAACTGGTGCACCAGGCCGAGCAGGAGGGCGAGATACATCAGCATGTGGAGCGCGTGCCAGGTCTCGTACCGCAGGCGGCGCCGGATGTACCGCACCGACACCGTCGCCATCGCGATGATGATCGCGGCGGCGCACATGCCGAGCAGCGAGGCGGGCACCGCGGCGAGGCTCAGGAAGGTCCGCCCCACCGGCTTGCCGTCGAGCGTCGCGTACCCGACCACGATGAAGGTCGCGTGCAGGACGACCGTCCAGAGCAGCGAGAAGCCGACCCAGCGATGCCAGGACGTGAGCCGGTCCATGCCGATCCGCCGGTCAAGCCACGGCAGCCGCGCCACCAGGGTCAGCTGCAACATCATGATCAGGGCGACGTGCAGCCCGAAGAACTTGGCGACGGTCAGCACGGAGTTCTTCCCGCCCCCTGACGTGAAGAACAGCAGCTCCACGATCAGGAGGTTCACCACCAGAACGGCCCCCAGTACCACCCGCGCCACCACACCGGGTGGTACGGCCGTACGGCCTGACCGGTGCGCGGCAGCAGCCGTCACCCGAACCTCCTGCTTACTACCGAGCGGTGGTCACGCCACGATGATCGTCTCACCCGGGAGGACAGCTCCCCGGCGTGCCGACGCGCACGTGGCGGGCCCTTTCTGAGGGCTCATCCTTGCGCAGTCAACCTCCCAATCGCAGCGAAACCCACCTTTCCTACGCGTGTAGCCGCAATGTCCCCCGATCCGTTACACAGCCATACGGAGGGCGACTCGCCGAAGCGGGGCGGTGGACTGGGCGTTGTTTAAGTTGCTCTGAGTGGCTCAGAATCGTGCGGAACCGACATTCCGGTGATGGAGAGGCTCGGATGGCGCGTCGAACCGCACTGGCCGGATACCTGACAGCCGAGGCCATCTCCATCACGGGCAGCCGGATGTCGCTGGTGGCGTTGCCTTGGCTGGTTTTGACGACTACGGGGAGTCCGGCGCTCACGGGGCTGGTGGCGGCGCTGGAGACGGTGCCGTATGTGGTGGCGGGGATGTTCGGGGCGCCGTTGGTCGATCGGGTGGGGGGGCGGCGGGCCTCCGTCGTGGCAGACCTGGTGAGTTTCGTGGCCATGGCCGCCATTCCCGTGCTTTATCACCTGGGGATCTGGGTGTTGGCCGGGCTTGTCGTGGTGGTGGGGGCGGGGCGGGGGGTCAGTGACATCGCCAAGAGGGTGTTGTTACCGGCGGCGGTGGAGGGCAGCGGGCTGGAGATGGCTCGGGCCACGGCGTTGTACGACGGGGTGGCGCGGTTCGGGGCGCTGGTCGGCGGGCCGGTGGCGGGGGTGCTCATCGTCTGGATGGGAGCGCCGGGGGTGATCTTCCTGGATGCGGCGTCCTTCGCGTTGTGCGCCTTGATCATCTGGGTGACCGTGCGGGCCGGCGGGGTGGCCGAGGAACGGGAGCCTTATCTGACGGCGCTGGGGAACGGGATCCGGTATCTGCGGCGGGACAGGCTGATGCTCGCGATCGTGGTGATGATGTTCGCGATCAACCTGTTCGACACCGCGGCGTTGTCGGTGTTCATCCCGGTGTGGGCGCAGCAGGTCGTGGGGTCGCCGGTCGCTCTGGGGTTGTGCAGTGGGGCGTTCGCGCTGGGGGCGCTGGCGGGGAACGTGGGGCTGGTCGCGTTCGCGCATCGGATGCCGCGGCTGACCGTGCTGACCGTCGGGTTTCTCATCGGGGGGGCGCCTCGGTTTCTCGCGCTCGCGTTGAGTGATTCGGTCGTCTTCGTCACCGGGGTCATGTTCCTGGCGGGGCTCGGGCTGGCGGCGGCGAATCCGATCATCAGCGCGGTGATGTACGACCGGGTTCCCGAGCGGCTGCACGCCCGGGTATTCGGGGTGGCCACGGGGGCGGCTTTCGCGGGAATGCCGGTGGGGAGTCTGCTGGCGGGGGTGAGTGTGGTGGCGTTGGGATTCACGCCGTTGGTCGTGTTGACGGCGGTGCTTTGTTTCGTCACCACAATGGTGCCGGTGGCCGGGAGGAAGACCTGGCGGCAGATCGACAGCCCCGGGACCAGGGAGTTTCGGACGTAAGGGTCTTTGATTTGGGTTGTCATAAAGTGTGGTTTTTACCGTCATTTCGCCTATCTCGCGGCCTCTGGGGAACCTGGGAATGGTGCCTGCTCACCCGCACCACCGAAAGGGCCGTGGACAATGGGATCCACCAGCACATTCGGCCAGACGCTCCGCAGGAAACGAGAAGAAGCGGGGTTCTCCCTACGCAGGCTCGCGCGGCTGGTCTGCTACAGCCCGGGGTGGATGAGCAGGATCGAGAACGGCCTGGCCAGCCCGACCCTCCAGATGGCGCAGATCTGCGACCGGCAGCTCGCGGCCAACGGCGAGCTGATCGCCCTGGCCCAGGACGTCCTGATCAACCGGCAGAGGCTGGTGCTCCCGGCGCAGGTGCCGAGGGGGACCGACCGGCTGATCGGGCGCGACCAGGAGCTCCGGTTTCTCGACAACCGCCTGGAGAGGTCCAGGACCACGGCCACCGGAATGGTCGTCAGCATCGAGGGTGACGCCGGGGTCGGGAAGACGGAACTGGCCAAGTGCTGGGCGCACCGGGTGGCGGAGTCGTTCGAGGACGGCGTGCTCTTCGCCGACCTGCAGGGATATTCGGTCGAGGTGGAGCCCGTCGCGTCCGAGCAGGTACTGGAGGGGTTCCTCACCGCGCTCGGGACCGAGCCGGCGAGCGTGCCGGAGGGGTTGGACCAGCGTGCCGCGTTGTTGCGGACGCTCACCGCGCGGCGCCAGATCCTCATGGTCCTCGACAACGCGGTCAACTCCCGGCAGGTGCAGCCCTTGTTGCCCAACGGTCCGGGCTGCACCGTCCTCGTCACCAGCCGCCGCCGGCTCAAGGCGCTCACGGTGCGGGACATGGCGGCCAGCCTCCAGCTGGACCCGCTCGCGGCGAAGGACGCGGTGGACGTGCTGCAGTCCATGGCCGCCGGGGCCTGTGAGGACGAGGCCGCCACCACCCGTCTGCTGGCGCGGCAGTGCGGCCGGGTTCCGCTCGCGTTGCGCATCGCGGGGTTCCTGCTGTCCACCTCCCGGCGTGCGCGCGACCTCGCGCGGGACATGAGCGACCCCTCCACCCGCCTCGACCTGCTGTCCGACACCGACGACACCACCCTTTCGGTGCGCGCGGCGCTCGAACGCTCCTACCAGGACCTGGACGGCGACGCGGCGCGCATGTTCCGGCTGCTCGGCCTGGTGCCGCTCGGGGTGGGCGCGGCGGCGGCCTCGGAGATGAGCGGCTGGCCGGGGCGACGCACCCGGCGCGCGCTGGAGAGCCTGGTCGACGTCCACCTCGCCCACTGCGACGACACCGGCAGGTACGTGCTCGGTGAGCTCGACGCCGCGTTCGCCGCGGAGAAGGCCGCCGAGGAGGAGACGGACGCGGAGCGCGGGGCCGCGCTGGACCGGCTCACAGCCTGGTCGAGGGGCCATTCCCCGGTGAACGGCGAGGGGATCACGCCGATCAACATGGTCTACATCAGGCCCGAATAACGGGTTTTGTTGCGCAAGAGGCAACAGGTCAACACTTCTCACGGCGACCACCCCCAAGGGAACGTTGAAGGCACACCGACGTGACCGGGGGAGTAACCGTGCCATACGAGTCAGTCGAACCGGACAACCTGATCGACCTCTTCGCCGCCCGCGTGCGTGAGCACGGTGACGACATCGCGCTCACCTGCCGCGGCCTGAACGTCACCTACGCCGAGCTCAACCAGGCGGCGAGCGGGGTCGCCCGGTTCCTGGCCGGCGACGGCGCGCTCCCCGAGGAACCGGTGGGCGTCCTCATGGAGCGGGGCACCGACGTCGTGACCGTGATCGTCGGTGTGGTCAAGGCCGGCTGCGCCTACGTCCCGCTGGACGTCCGCTCGCCGTCCGCGCGGATCCGGACCATCGCGCAGGAGTGCGGATTCAATCGGGTCATCGTGGACACCGCCGGCCGCGCCGCCGAGCTGCGGGCGCTGTTCGGCGACACCGTACAGGTCACGGCGTATCCCGAGATCCCCCGGGGCTCCGGCCCGTTCCAGGCGGCCGTCGTTCCTTCGCAGCTGGCCTATGTGATCTACACCTCGGGGTCGACCGGCGTGCCCAAGGGCGTCGAGATCGCCCACCGCGACCTGGTGACCTTCACCCAGGACTCCTGCTGGTCCGGCGGCCTCGACCGGCGCGTGCTGTTCTACTCCCCGCTGAGCTTCGACGCCTCGGTGTTCGAGATGTGGGTCCCGCTGCTGCGCGGCGGCTGCGCCGTCGTCGCCCCGCCGGGGGAGGCGGACCCGGGCGTGCTGAGCGAGCTCATCACAGGGGAAGGCGTCACCTGCGCCTTCGTCACCACGTCGCTGTTCAACGTGATCGCCGAGGAGTACCCGGGCGCGTTCGCCACCATCGGCCAGGTCTGGATGGGCGGCGAGGCGGCCTCGCCCGCCGCCGTCCGCAGGGCCCGCGAGGGCTGCGCCCCGGGGACGGTCGTCAACGTCTACGGGCCGACCGAGGCGACGATCTTCGCCACCTTCCACGTCGTGCCCGACGAGATCGGCAACCCCGTCCCGATCGGGGCGGAGATGGAAGGCGTCCGGGCGTACGTGATGGACGAGGCCATGGCGCAGGTGCCGGTGGGCGAGGAGGGCGAGCTGTGCCTCGGCGGGACCGGCGTCGCCCGCGGCTACCGGGCGCGGGCCGGGCTGACCGCCGAGCGTTTCGTCCCCGATCCCGTCGCCGCGGACGGCGGCCGCATGTACCGCACGGGGGACATCGTGCGCCGCCGCGCGGACGGCCTGCTGGAGTTCGTGGGGCGCCGCGACAACCAGGTGAAGCTCCGCGGCTTCCGCATCGAGCTCGGGGAGATCGAGAACCAGCTCGCCGAGCGGGACGACGTCGCCCGGGTCGCCGTGGTCGCCAGGGAGGACCCGGCCGGCGACAAGACCCTCGTCGCCTACGTCGTGCCCCGCCGGAACGCGGGCGGCGGCGAGCGGTGGGACGCGTGGAGCCGTGAGCTGCTGGCCCACCTGCGCGAACGGCTGCCCGCGTACATGGTGCCCGCGCGCTGCGTGGTCCTCGACAGGCTGCCGTTCACCCCGCACGGCAAGCTGGACGTCAAGGCGCTGCCCGCGACGCCGCCCGCGCGCGCGGGCGGCGCGCCGCGCACGCCGGCCGAGGAGCTGATCTGCCGGACCTTCGCCGAGGTCCTCGGCCTGGACGCGGTCGGCGTCGGCGACGACTTCTTCGAGCTCGGCGGGCATTCCCTTCTCGCCGCCCGGGTGACCGCCCGGATCGCGGCCACGTCGGGGCTGCGGCTGCGCGCCGCCGAGCTGTTCGACACGCCGACCGCCGCCGCGCTCGCCGCCCGGCTCGACGGCCTCCCCGAGGCCCGGCCCGCCGCGCACATACTGAGGGCCAGGCCCCGGCAGGACCGCATCCCGCTCTCCCACGCCCAGCGCCGCCTGTGGATCCTCAACCAGATGGACGAGGGCGCCGATCCCTCGTACCACATCCCCCTGGTCTTCACGCTGACGAGCGAGCCGGACGCCGGCGCCCTGCGCCTGGCGCTCACGGACGTCGTCGAGCGGCACGAGAGCCTGCGCACGGTCTTCGCCGGCGACGGCGACGCGCCCTACCAGCGTGTCCTCGGCGCGGGCGAATGGGACGTCGGCCTCACCGTCGCCGGCTGCGCGCCCGGCGAGCTGGACGCGACGGTCACCCGCCTGATCCGGATGCCGTTCGACCTGCGGCGCGAGCTGCCGATCCGTGCCGCGCTCGTCCGCGCGCCGGAGCGGTCGGTGCTGGTCCTCGTCCTCCACCACATCAGCGCGGACGGCTGGTCGCTCGCGCCGCTGACCAGGGACCTCTCGCGCGCGTACGCGGCCAGGACGGCCGGGGCCGAGCCCTCGCTGCCGCCGCTGCCGGTGCAGTACCGCGACTACTGCGCCTGGCAGCGCGAGATCCTCGACGACGGGGACGACGTGTTCGGCGAGCAGCTGGACTTCTGGCGGGAAAGGCTCGCGGGCGTCCCCGACGGGTCGCGCCTGCCCACCGGACGGCCGCGTCCCGCCGTGCCGGGCCGCGACGGCGACGTCGTGCGCTTCGAGCTCCCCGCCGGCCTGCGCCGGGACCTGGAGGCGCTGGCCCGCTCGGGCAGGACGACCCTGTTCGCGGTGCTGCACGCCGGGCTCGCGGGGCTGCTCACGCGGCTCGGCTCGGGCGAGGACGTCGTCGTCGGCAGCCCGGTGGCCGACCGGCCCGACGGCGTGCTGGACGACCTGGTCGGCTTCTTCGTTAACACGGTGGTGCTCCGCACCGACACCTCGGGCGACCCGACCTTCGAGGAGCTCCTGGCCCGCGTCCACGAGGGGTGGCAGTCCACCTACGCCCACCAGGACGTGCCGTTCGACCTGCTGGTGGAGCGGCTCAACCCCGCGCGCAGCCTGTCCCACCACCCGTTCTTCCAGGTGGCGCTGAGCCTGGTGAACACCTCCGACGCCGACCTGCGCATCGAGGGGCTGACCGGGGACTGGTCCATCGCCGACGCCAAGGCCGCCAAGTTCGACCTCACCTTCACCGTGATCCCGCGCTTCACCGAGGACGGCGAACCGGGGCCGCTGGAGGCGACGGTCGAGTACGCGACCGACCTGTTCGACCGCGCCACCGTCGAGCGCCTCGCCGACCGGCTGGTCCTGCTGCTGCGCGACGCCGCCGCCCACCCGGGCCGCCGGCTCGGCTCGCTGCGGGTCGTCGGGGAACGGGAGCGCGCCGGGCTGCTGGCGGCGCACACCGCCCTCGGCCCGCTCCCCGCCACCCTGGCCGAGGCGTTCGCCTGGCAGGTGGCCGCCCACCCCGATGCTCCGGCGGTGATCGACGGCGGCGAACGGCTGTCCTACCGCGAGCTCGACGAACGTACCGGCGCACTCGCCCGGGCGCTGGCGGCGCGCGGCGGCGGCTGGGAGTCCGGCGTGGGCCTCCTGATGGACCACGGGGCCGGCTCGGTGGCCGCGATGCTGGGTGTGGTCAGGTCCGGGGGCGCCTACGTGCCGCTCGACTCGCGTTACCCGCCGGCCCGCATGGCCGCCATCCTGGCCGAGTGCGGGGTGCGCACCGTGCTGGTGGACACCGCGGAACGGGCCGCGGAGGTCGAGGGGTGCGGGGACGTGCGAGCGCTCCTCGTCGGCGAGGCGATCGAGGCGGGCCGCGGGACGGACGTCGAGGTCGCCGGGGTCGTGAGCGGGGACCAGCTCGCCTACGTCATGTACACCTCCGGGTCCACCGGCACCCCCAAGGGCGTCGCGGTGACCCACGAGGACGTCATCGGCCTGACCGCGGACTCCCGCTGGACGCCCGAGGTCGTCGAGCGGGTCCTGCTGCACTCCCCGCTCGCCTTCGACGCCACCACCTTCGAGATGTGGGTCCCGCTGCTGCGCGGCGGGTGCGTCGTCGTGCCACCGCCCACCCGGGAGATCGAGGACCTCTACCGCGTCATCGTCGAGGAGAACGCCTCCGCGGC
This sequence comes from Sphaerisporangium aureirubrum, assembly GCF_042658925.1. Classification (NCBI taxonomy): domain Bacteria; kingdom Bacillati; phylum Actinomycetota; class Actinomycetes; order Streptosporangiales; family Streptosporangiaceae; genus Sphaerisporangium; species Sphaerisporangium aureirubrum. The sequence goes on along the minus strand of NZ_JBHSRF010000004.1, from coordinate 233,809 downwards.
GTTCATGACCACGGCGCTGTTCAACATGATGGTGCAGGAGCACCCCGACGTCGTGACCCGGCTGCGGCAGCTGTGGACCGGCGGCGAGGCCGCCTCCACCACCGCGGTCGCGCGCGCGGTGGAGGCGGGGGGCCCGGGATCCGTGGTGAACGGGTACGGCCCCACCGAGACGACCACCTTCGCCACCTGCCACCCCGTCCACGCGCCGGTCACGCACCCGGTGCCGCTCGGCACGGCCATGGAGGGGCTCAGGACGTACGTCGTCGACGAGTTCGGCGGGCTCGCCGGGGTCGACATGCCCGGTGAGCTGTGCGTGGGCGGCGTCGGCGTGGCCCGCGGCTACCTCGGCCGCCCCGGGCTCACCGCCGAGCGGTTCGTGCCCGACCCCTACGGCGAGCCGGGCAGCCGGATGTACCGTACCGGCGACCTGTGCCACCACCGCGGCGACGGGCTGCTGGAGTACGGCGGCCGGCTCGACCGCCAGGTGAAGATCCGCGGCTTCCGCATCGAGCCGGGCGAGATCGAGACCATGCTGACCGGGATGGACGACGTGGCGCAGGCCACCGTGCAGGTCAGGGAGGAACGAACGGCCGGCAAGACGCTGGTCGCCTACCTCGTCTCCCGGAGCACGGACGAGGACGCGCTGGTCACCCGGGTCCGCGACCACCTGCGGGAGAACCTGCCGAGCTACATGGTGCCGTCGGCCTTCGTGGTCCTCGACGACCTGCCGGTCACCCCGCAGGGCAAGGTCGACGTGCGCGCCCTGCCCGATCCGGTGATCCGCACGACCTCCCGCCCGCCGCGCTCCGCCGGTGAACGCGTGCTGTGCGGGCTGTTCGCCGAGGTCCTCGGCCTGGACGCGGTCGGCGTCGACGACGGCTTCTTCGAGCTCGGCGGCCATTCCCTGCTCGCCCTGCGCCTGGTCAACAGGCTGCGCTCGGACCACGGGGTCGACCTGCCGGTCAGGGAGCTGTTCCGCGCCCCCACCGTGGCCGGGTTCGCCGCCGTCGCCGGGGAGCCCGCGATGGCTCGACTGGCGGCGGGCGGGCACGCGGATGCGGACGCGATCACGCGCACCACCTCGCCCGAGCGGCCCGCACCCCTGTCCTCGGCCCAGGAGCGGCTGTGGTTCCTCGACCAGCTGCGCCCCGGCCGCCCCGACTACAACGTGCCGACCGCGTACCGGCTCACCGGGCCGCTCGACGTGCCCCGGCTGCGCCGGGCCCTTGCCGCGCTGGCCGAGCGCCACGACATCCTCCGCACGCGCTACCCGTCCTCGGACGGCGAGCCGTACCAGCTGACCCGCCCGGCGGCGGAGCCTCCCCTGCGGATCGCCGAGTGCGCGTCGCCGGAGGCGGCACGGGACACCGTCGACCGGGAGGTGGCGCGCCCCTTCGACCTGGAGGCCGCGCCGCCGGTGCGCTTCACCCTGGTCAGGCGCGGCGGCGAGGACCACATCCTCCTGATGGTGATCCACCACATCGCCACCGACGGCTGGTCGTGCGGGCTCCTGTGGCGTGACCTGGCCGCGCTCTACGCGGGCGGCCCCCAGCTGCCCGAGCCGGTCATCCGCTACGCCGACTACGCCGAGTGGCAGCGACAGCAGCAGGACGGGGCGCGCTTCAAGGCCGAGCTGGAGTACTGGCGGCACCGCCTGGCCGGCCTGGAGCCGGTCGAGCTGCCCGCCGACCGTCCACGGCCCGCGCGGCCGAGCGGCCGGGGCGCACAGTTGGACCTCGTGATCCCGGCCGGCCGGCGCGACCGGCTGCTCGACCTCGGCAGGCGCCACGGCACCACCGCGTTCATCACGACGCTCACGGCGTTCCAGGTGCTGGTGGCCGGTGTCACCGGCCGCCGCGACGTCGCGGTCGGCACGCCCGTGGCGGGCCGCGGCCGTCCGGAGCTGGAGCCGGTGGCCGGGTTCTTCGTCAACTCCGTCGTGCTGCGCGGCGACGTCGACCCCGCGCGCGGCTTCGCCGACCTGCTGACGGCCGCGCGCGAGCACGCCGCCGAGGCCTATTCGAGCAGCGACGTGCCCTTCGACCGGCTGGTCAGGGAACTGAGCCCGCACCGGGACCCGAGCCGCAACCCGCTGTTCCAGCTCTCCTTCGCGCTGTCGGAGGCGGACGTGCCCGGCGCGCCCGCCACCTGGGGAGAGCTCACCGCACAGCCGCATCCCGTGCGGTTCCCCGCGGTCAAGTTCGACCTTGAGGTCGCCCTCACCGACCGGGGCGACCACATGGAGGGCGTGGCGTACTACGCCACGGACCTGTTCGACGAGCCGACCGTCCAGCGGCTGCTCCACCAGTACGGCGACCTGCTGGACGCCGTCGCCGAGCGGCCGGACGCGCCCGTCGCCTCGCTCTTCCCCGTCGTGACCCTCTAGAGAAACAAGGAGTCCCATGTCCGGCGAACTCATCTACAGCGTCGTCCTCAACGATGAAGAGCAGTACTCCATCTGGCGCGCGGACCGCGAGCCCCCCTCGGGCTGGCACAAGGACGGCGTCGAGGGTCCGAAGGACGTGTGCCTGGCCCACATCGAGAGGGTCTGGACCGACATGCGCCCCCTGAGCCTGCGCCGGCGTATGGCCGAAAAGGGAGGCGCCTGATGGGCTTGATCCACACGCTGCCCGCCCATCGGGGCGGCTTCCGCCCGGCGACCAGAGACCACCACCAGGCGCGCCACCCGGACGCCGCTCCCCCGGCACCCGCCGTGGCGCCGCGCGAGAGCGCGGACCTCGGGTTCCGCCTCCTCGGCCCGCTGGAGATCGAGGCCGAGGGGGACACGGTCGAGCTGCCGTCCTATCGCCAGCGCGCGGTGCTGGCGGCCATGTTGCTCGACGCCAACAGCGTCGTGGCCGTGGACCGCCTGGTGGAGGCGGTGTGGGAGGACGACCCCCCGCCCACCGCGCACAAGCAGATCCAGATGTGCGTCTCGCAGCTGAGGCGCCTGTTCGAGTCCCTCGGGCACGACACACTGATCCACACCCGCCCCGGGGGCTACCAGTTGAGTCTTGACGACGAGTCGGTGGACTTCCACCGGTTCGAGCGGTTGCGCGACCGCGCCCGCGGCGCCGCCCACGACGAGCGGACGGGTGAGGCCGCCCGCGTGTTCCAGCAGGCGCTCCAGGCGTGGCGCGGGTCGGCGCTGGCCGGGTTCCACAGCCGTTTCCTGCAGTCCAGGGGCACCTGGCTGGACGAGCTGCGATGGTCGACGTACGAGGAGTACGTGGAGCTGCGGCTGCGCACGGGCCACGCGTCCGAGCTCGTGGGCGAGCTGACGGTGGCGGTGGCCGACCAGCCGACGCGGGAGAGGCTGTCGGCGTACCTGATCCTGGCGCTGTACCAGTCGGGCCGCCGGGCGGACGCCCTGGAGACCTACCTCGCCACGCGCGAGGTCCTCGTCTCCCTGCTGGGCATCGAGCCGGGCCACGGGCTGCGTCGCCTGCACGCGGCCGTGCTGGCCGACGACGAGCGGCGGGCCGCGGCGCTGCTGCGGGAACGTCTGATCGCCTGACGCTTCGTCCCCTGCCACGCCCCGGTGGAGATCGAGGAGATCTCCACCGGGTTTCTGGCGATTCCGGGGACGTACGGCGTCAGGCGGCGGGCAGCCGCCAGACGTTGCGGCTCTCCAGCGGCGAGCCGGAGACGAGGATGCTCTCGTGCCCCCGCACGTCGAGGTTGGAGCCGTCGACGTACTCACCGGTCAGGCGCCCCGGGTACACCAGCGTGTCGGACTTGGTGATCCTGCAGTTGACGGCGGTCCTGCGGCGGTCGGAGAGGTTCGCGGGCGAGCCGTGCATGGTGCGCTCACTGAAGATCACGAAGTGCCCGGCGGGCATGGTGGCCGTCGAGACGGACGCGGGGCGGAAGTCGGTGTACTTGGCCTGCAGGCCGCGGAAACGGCCTTCGAGGTGGTCGACGAGCCGCTCGCGGCTGATCCCGGCGACGTCCACGCCGTCCAGCCAGCCGGTCGTCTCGATGTCCAGCAGCAGCTCGCTCGCCTCGGTGCGCCGGACGATCTCCTCCTTGGCGAGGCCGTGGAACGGCTCGTCGTAGAACGCGGAGTCGGTCATCGGCACCTTCTTCCAGGGCACCCTGGTGTTCTGGCTGCCCGGGGCGAACTGCAACGGGCCGTTCTCGTCGGTGACGTCGTCCAGGGCGATCCACACGGTGAGGTCCCAGATGCCCTCCTCGGGGGCGGCCGGACGCAGGGCGGGCACCGAGTTGCCGATCTCCTCGCCGTCGAAGAGCCCCCACTCCTGGTGCCAGCCGATCGCACTGGCGCCCGGGGCCTTGTGGAAGATCTTCGACCGCCACATCAGCAGGTCCTTGCCGAGGATCGGGATGACCTTCTCGACGATCGCCTCCTGGGTCAGCAGTGCCTCCAGCTCGGTGTCGACGAGATGCCAGTCGCGATGGGAGTGGCGGCCGTAGACGGGGCTGTGCCGCCGGCCGTCGGCGATGTCGGCCATCCGCTCCGCGAGGTCCCTGACCCGGCGCGGGTCGATGTCGAGGGGGAAGGGTCCCGCGAACCCGTCACGCCAGAACCTCTCCGCGTGATCGTCGGCGAATACGGGCTCCGCGATGTCGAGGGTGTTCGTTCTCAGATTCATTGCAGCGCCTCCGCGCACGTCGGGACAAAGGGGCGGCAGGCGGATCACCTGGCGCCATGTCGCCCACCCTCGGCCAGCGTCCGGCTGGGAGGAAAGTGTTGACCTGTTGCCTGTGTCGGGCAACGCCCCCTGAAGCGCCTGGTGATACCGCGGCAATACCCCCGTGAGGACCCGCGCTTGAAGACTCGCATTCGTTCCAGCACGGAAAGGGGTGCTCGATGTCCGACGACCACCGCGACGCGACCGCCGGCGTGAACGGCGGGGCCCGATGAGCCTCGCCGGCCGGGAAGCCGCGTGCCTGCACGAGGTCTTCGAACGGCTCGCGGCCCGTGAACCCGGCGCCGTCGCCGTCGACTCCGCCGAAGGCAACCTGACCTACGGTGAGCTGGACTCCGCCGCCACCGCCGTCGCGCTCACCCTGCGCGACGCGGGGGCGGGCCCGGAGACGACCGTCGGGGTGAGTTTCCCCGTCGGCCCCGGCATGGTGACGGCCATCCTCGGCGTGCTGAAGGCGGGGGCGGCCTACGTCCCGCTCGACCCCGGCCTGCCGGAGGAGCGGCGCGGGCTCATCCTCGGCGACACCGGAGCGTCCGTCGTCCTCGACGACACCGCGATCCTCACCGCCACGGAGTCGGCGCGGTCCGGCGCCGTCGCGGCCGGAGGACCGGCACAGGCCGGCGCCGTCGCGGGCGGAAGCGGCGCCGGGTGCGACCCGGACAACGCCGCGTACGTGATGTACACCTCCGGCTCGACCGGCCGCCCGAAGGGGGTCGTGGTCACCCACCGGGGTGTGCTCAACCGCGTCATGGACTCCGTCCGGCGCCACGCGATCGTCCCCGGCGACCGGGTGCTGCTGCGCACCCCCATCGGCTTCGACGGCTCCGTCTGGGAGATGTTCGTCCCTCTGCTCGCCGGGGCCACGGTGGTCATCGGCTCGGGGGACATGACCAAGGACGCGCGGGCCGTCGTCCGCGCCGTCGTGGAGCGCGGGGTCACGGTGATGCAGGCCGTGCCGTCGATGCTCGCCGTCATGAGCGAGGAGGCCGTGCCGCCCGGTTCCCGGCCGCGCCTGGTGTACGCGGGCGGTGAGCGGTTCGACTCGGGGGTGGCCGCGCGCGTGGCGCGGTCGCTCGGCGCGGGCGAGCTGTGGAACGCCTACGGCCCCACCGAGTGCACGATCGGCTGCGTCGAGGGGCGCTACGTGCCCGGCCAGGACGGTCCCGTGCCGATCGGCGAGCCCATCGGCGGCACCACCGCCGTCGTTCTCGGCCGCGACGGCGGCCCGGTGACGGACGGCGAGCCCGGCGAGCTGTACATCGGCGGGGAGGGGGTGGCCCGCGGCTACCTCGGTGCCCCCGCGCTCACCGCCGACCGCTTCGTGCCGGGCCCGGACGGGACGCGCCTCTACCGCACGGGCGACCTGGTGCGGCGGCCGCCTGGCGGCGCGCTGGAGTTCCTCGGCCGCGTCGACCAGCAGCTCAAGGTGCGCGGCGTCCGCATCGAGCCGGGCGAGGTGGAGGAGGCGCTGGTGCGCCACCCCGGCGTGCCGGCGGCGGCCGTGGCCGAGCGGGGCAACCTGCTCGTCGGCTACGTGGTGGGCGACGTGCCCGCCGCCGAGCTGCGGGCCTTCCTGCGCGACAGGCTGCCGTCCGAGTACGTGCCCACCCACTTCGTGAGCCTTTCCACCCTTCCCCGCACCCCGAACGGGAAGCTCGACCGGGCGGCGCTGCCCGCGGTGGAGCACCACGCGGGGAGCGACACGCCGCCGCCGCGCGACGCGGCCGAGGAACTGGTCCGGCAGGTGTGGGCGGAGCTCCTTCCCGGCGTCCAGGCGGGCCCCGGCGACGACTTCTTCCAGCTCGGTGGCTACTCCCTGCTGGTGCCGAAGCTGGCGGCCCGGCTGAACCGCCGGTGGGGCGCCGCCATCCCCGTGGCCGACCTGTACGCCGCCTCCACCGTGCGCGCCCAGGCCGAGCTGCTGAGCGGCCAGGGAAACGCGGGTTCCGCCATCCCCAGGGCCGCGCGGTCCGGCGCCCTGCCGCTCTCGTCGGGGCAGCGCCGGCTCTGGTTCCTGGACCGCCTGGAGCCGGGCAGCCCGGAGTACATCGTGCCTCTGGTGGTGCCCCTGCCCCCGGCGGCCGAGCCCGCGCTGGTGCGCGACGCGCTGCACGCGCTGGCCGCCCGGCACGAGATCCTGCGGACGACCTACCGGACGCGGGACGGCGAGCCCAGGCAGGTCGTCGCCGGCAAGCCGGTGGTCGAGCTCGCCGTGTCGCGTGACGACCTGGCGCACGTGCTGCGCGCGGAGACCGGCTACGGCTTCGACCTCGCCGCGGGACCCGTCTGGCGGGCCACGCTGTGCGACGACGGCCGCCTCGTCCTGATCGTCCACCACATCGCCTGCGACGGCCTGTCGACGGTGATCCTGCGGCGCGACCTCCTCGAACTGTGCGCGGCGCTCGCCGAGGGCCGCGAGCCACACCTTCCGGACCTTCCCCTCCAGTACGCGGACTTCGCCGGCTGGCAGGAGCGGCGGCTCGGCGACGACGTCCTGCGCGGCGAGCTGGACTACTGGCGGACCCGGCTGGACGGGATCACGCCGCTCGACCTGCCCGCCGACCGCCCCCGGCCGCAGCGCCGCTCCCCCGCCGGGGCGGTGCACACCTTCGAGATCGGCTCCTCGGTCGCCGAGCCGGTGCTGGAGCTCGGGCGGCGGCAGGGCGCGACGGCCTTCATGGTCTTCATGGCCGCCTACTGCTGCCTGCTCGCCCGCCTGTGCGGCACCCGTGACGTGGTGCTGGGCACCCCGGTGGCCGGTCGCCTGCGTCCCGAGCTGGACGACCTCGTCGGCTTCTTCGTCAACTCCCTCGTGCTGCGGTGCGACCTTTCCGGCGCCGAGCGGTTCGAGGACGCGGTGGAGCGGGCCCGGCAGGCGGCGCTCGGCGCGTTCGCGCACCAGGAGCTGCCGTTCGAGCAGCTCATCGAGGCGGTCCGGCCCGAGCGCGACCTGTCGGTGTCCCCGCTGTTCCAGGTCATGTTCGAGCTGGTCGACGAGGACCCCGGGGCCGACGACGCGCTGCGGGACGTACTGAGCTCCTGGAACGTCGCGAAGTTCGACCTCACCCTGCACCTGGAGCGGCGCGCCGACGGGTCGCTGCTCGGCGTGCTGGAGTACGCGACCGACCTGTTCGACCGGGCGACCGCCGAGCGGCTGGCCGGGGCCTACCTGCGCGTGCTGGAGGGGGTGGCGGCGGGAGCCTCGCTCGCCGACCTGGAGATCATGAGTCCCGGCGAGCGTCACCAGGTCGTGGCCGGGTGGAACGACACCGCGCGCGACATCCCGGACGCCTGCGTCCACGAGCTGATCGAGCAGCAGGCGCGGCGCACCCCCGGCGCCGTCGCGGTCGAGGACGGGCGCGTCCGCCTCACCTACGCCGAGCTGGACGCCAGGGCCAACGGCCTGGCCCGGCGGCTGCGCGACCTCGGCGTGGGCCCGGACGTGCCGGTGGGGGTGCTGCTGGAACGCTCGGCCGACCTGGTGATCGGGCTGCTCGGCGTGCTCAAGGCCGGCGGGTGCTACGTGCCGCTGGAGACGACGTTCCCGCCCGCGCGGATCGCCCAGGTCCTTTCCGGCGCGGGCGCCCGGCTCTGCCTGGCGGACCCGGGTACCGGTGTCCCGGACGGCGTCGTGCCGGTGCCCGTGGCGGCGGACGGGTGCGCCGGGTTCCCCTCGGGCACGACGCCCGACGACCTGGTGGCCGTCTACTACACCTCGGGATCCACCGGACGGCCGAAGGGGGTCGCCGCCACCCACCGGGGCTGGGTCAACCGCCTGGTCGCCATGCAGGACACGATGCGCCTGCGGCCGGGCGACGCCGTCCTGCAGAAGACCACCGTGGTCTTCGACGACACCCCCGTCGAATGCTTCTGGCCGCTGATGGTCGGCGCGCGGGTCGTGCTGATGGCCCCCGGCGCGCACCGCGACCCCGTCGCGATCCTGCGGGCCGTCGCCGAGCACGACGTGACGGTCGTGCTGTTCGTGCCCAGCATGTTGTCGCTCGTGCTGGAGTCGCTGACGCCCGCGCGCCGGGCGGGGCTGCGGGCGCTGCGGCACGTCGGCACCAGCGGCGAGGCGCTGAGCCCCGAGCTGGCGCGGCAGTTCCTGGAACGCTTCGGCCCCGGCGGGCCGGTCCTGCACAACCACTGGGGCGTCACCGAGGCGTCGATCGACTCCACCCGGCACGAGGTGACCGCGGCCGACGCCGCGCTGCCCGGCCCGGTCCGCATCGGCAGGCCGCTGGCCAACAACCGGATCCACGTACTGGACGAGGAGCTGCGCCCGGTCCCGCCCGGCGTGCGGGGGGAGATCTACGTCGGCGGCCCCGTCCTGGCCCGCGGCTACTACCGCGACCCGGGCAGGACGGCGCAGTCATTCGTGCCTGACCCGTTCGGGCACTCCGGGCGGCTCTACCGCACGGGTGACCGCGCGTGCCTGCGCCCCGACGGCACCATCGCCTTCCTCGGCCGCACCGACCACCAGATCAAGATCCGCGGGATCAGGGTGGAGCTGGGCGAGATCGAGGAGACGCTGCGCGAGTGCCCCGGCGTGCGCGACGCGGCCGTGATCGTGTGGGAGTCGCCCTCCGGCGGCAAGCGCATCGCCGGGTACACCGCGCTCGGCGACGAGGCGGCGGCGGACGGCCTGGAGGGCTACCTCAGGGACCGCCTGCCGGGCTACATGATCCCCTCGGTGCTGACCTGCCTGCCGGAGATCCCCCGCACGGCGAGCGGGAAGCTCGACCGCGGCGCTCTCCCCCGGCCCGACCTGGCCGCCCTGGTGGAGGGCGAAGGGCTCGTCCCGCCGCGCAACGCGACCGAACAGATCCTCCTCGACATCTGGACGAAGGCCCTGGAAGCGCCCGTCGGCATCCACAACAGCTTCTTCCGTGCGGGCGGCCACTCGCTGCTGGCCGCGCAGGTGATCGTCCAGATCCAGGAGACATTCGACCTCGAACTGCCGCTGCGCACCCTCTTCGAGCAGCCCACGATCGCTCAGCTCGCCACGGTGATCGAGGAGATCATCCGCGCGGAGATCGACGGGCTCGCCGACGAGGAGGTCCAGGCGGCCACGACCTGGAAGCAGGGGGCCCGCACATGACGAACACCGACGTACTCCGCGAGGAGCTGATCCAGGCACGACTGGCAGGGCGGGCCCGGGGCCGGGACGCCGGGCGGGAGCGCCTGGCCGACCGGAGCGGGCCGCTGCCGCTCTCCTTCGGCCAGCAGGGCATCTGGTTCCTCAGCCGCCTGCACCCGGACAGCCCCGAATACCTGGTCCCCTTCGCCCTGCGGATGCGCGGGCCGCTCGACGCCGGCGCGCTGCGGACGGCCCTCGCGCGCCTCGTCGCCCGCCACGAGGTGCTGCGCACCCGATACGAGTTGTCCGGCGGCGAACCCGTGCAGGTCATCGACGAGCCGCCCGCGCCCGCCCTGCCGGTCGTCGACGTCGCCGACCCGGAGCAGGCGCTGCGTGAGGACGCGTACCGGCCCATCGACATCGAGCGCGAGCACCCGCTGCGGGCGCGGCTGCTGCGGCTCGGCCCGCGCGACCACGTGCTCAGCCTCGTGCTGCACCACATCGCCTGCGACTTCCGCTCGCTCGGGATCATCGTCGACGAGCTCGGCGCCCTCTACCGGGAGCAGGCGACCGGCGAGCCGTCCGGCCTGCCGGAGCCCGGCGCGCAGTACGCCGACTACGCGGTGCGCCAGCGCGACCGGGTCTCCGGCGCCGTGCTGGACCGGCGGCTGCGGCACTGGCGGGAGACCCTGGACGCGCTCGTCCCCACCGACCTGCCGACGGACCACGCGCGGCCCGCCGCCAGGACCTGGGACGGCGCGGAGGCGGGTTTCCACCTGCCTGCCGAGCTGGCCGGCAGGCTGAGCGAGGTCGCCGCCGCGTCGGACACGACGTTGTTCGTGCTGCTCCTCACCTGCTTCCAGGCGCTGCTGGCCCGCTACACCGGCGTGAACGACGTCGTGGTGGGCAGCGCGGTGGCCGCCCGCACCCGTGCCGCCGAGCAGCGGATGATCGGGTACCTGCAGAACACGCTGGTCCTGCGCGCCCGCTGGACGGGTGACCCCACCATGGCCGAGCTGGTCGGGCGGGGCACCGAGACCATGCTCGGGGCGCTCGACAACCAGGAGATCCCGCTGCACCTGCTGGTGGACGCGGCGGGCCACGACCGCAGCCTGTCCCGCGCGCCGCTCTTCCAGGTGATGTTCGACCTGGTCGAGGGCACCGCGCCGCCGGTGGAGATGCCGGGGCTGACCTGCGAGCCCGTGGAGGTCGGCGGCGGGACCGCCAAGTTCGACCTCACCCTGCAACTGGCCGAGAACGCCGACGGCTCGCTCCTCGGCGGCCTCAGCTACGCCACGGCCCTGTTCGACCGGCCGGCCGCCGAGCGCATGGTGGACCACTACCGGCGCCTGGTGGAGGCCGTGGCCGGGGACCCCCGCACCCGCCTGTCCGCGATCGACATCCTGGGTCCCGGCGGGCGGCACACGCTGCTGGCCGCGGGCGACGGCGGCCCGGGTCTGCCGCCCCAGGGCACCGTGAGCGAGATGGTGGCGCACCACGCCGTGCGCACCCCGGACGCGGCGGCGGTGCGGTTCCTCGGCGACGACGCGCGCCCCGGCACGTCCTACGCCGAGCTCGACGCCCAGGCCAACCGCGTCGCCCGGCACCTGCTGGAGCTCGGCGCCGGGCCGGAGTCGGTGGTCGGCGTGTGCCTTGACCGCGGCGCGGCACTGCTGCCCGCGCTGCTGGGCGTCTGGCGGGCCGGGGCGGCCTACGTGCCGCTCGACCCCGATCATCCCGGCGAGCGGCTCGCCCAGGTGCTGGACGACGCCGGGGCCGAGCTGCTGGTCACGCAGGACAGCCTGGCCGATCGTGCCGCGGCCGCGCACCGGGGCAGGACCGTGCTGCTGGACCGCGACGCCGCGCTCATCGCCGCGCACTCCGCCGAGGCGCTCGACCGGCCCACCGACCCCGACGCGCTCGCGTACGTCATCTACACCTCCGGAAGCACCGGGCGGCCCAACGGCGTGCTCGTCAGCCACCGGAACCTGGCGTCCTACCTGGCGTGGGCGTCCGCCACCTATGTCACCGGCGACGGGAACGGCGCGCCGCTGTTCTCCTCGCCCGCGTTCGACCTGGTGGTCACCACGCTCTACGTGCCGCTGCTGGCCGGCCGTCCGGTGCACGTGGTCCCCGCCGAGGTGGGGCCGGGACGGCTCGGGGAGGTCCTGGCCCGGAACGCCCCCTACGACTTCGTCAAGCTCACCCCCGGACACCTGGACCTGCTGACCGCGCAGCTGACCCCCGCGCGGGCGGCCACGCTCACCGGCGTCCTGGTCGTCGGCGGCGAGGGCTTCCCCACCGGGCTCGCCGCCCGCTGGCCGCACACCCGGGTGATCAACGAGTACGGCCCCACCGAGACCACCGTGGCGGACGCGCTCTACGAGGCCCGCGGCGGCGAGAGCGGCGACCTGCTGCCCATCGGCCGCCCGGCCCCCGGGACCACCGCCTACGTCCTGGACGCGGACCTCGGGCTGCTGCCCGCGGGCGCCGTCGGCGAGCTGCACGTCGGCGGGGACCAGGTCGCCCGCGGCTACCGGGGGAAGCCGGGCCTGACCGCCGACCGGTTCCGCCCCGACCCCTACGGCACGCCCGGGGCGCGGCTCTACCGGACCGGCGACGCCTGCCGCGTGCTGCCGGACGGGGACCTGCGGTTCCTCGGGCGGGCCGACGAGCAGCTGAAGATCCGCGGCTACCGGGTGGAGCCCGCCGAGATCGACGCCGCCACGACCCGCCACCCGTCGGTCGCCGCGGCGGTGACGCTCATGAAGGACGGGCTGCTCACCTGCTACTTCGTCCCCGCCGGGCGCACCCCGGACACCGGGGAGCTCCAGAGGTTCCTCGGGGAGACGCTGCCCGCGTACATGGTGCCGGCGGTGTTCGTGCCACTGGAGACGATCCCGCTCACCGCCAACGGCAAGGTCGACCGCCGCGCCCTGCCCGCGCCCCGCCGCGACGAGCCCTCGGTGGAGGGCCGCACGGCTCCGGCCGCAGGGCCGCAGGAGCAGCTGGCCGCCGTGTGGCGCTCGGTGCTGCGCCTTTCCGAGGTGGGTGCCGACGACTCGTTCTTCGACATCGGCGGCGACTCCCTGCACGCGGTCGCGCTCGTCGGCGCGCTGCGCGAGTGCGGGCTGGACATCGCCGTGCAGGACGTCTTCGAGCACCCCACCATCGCCGAGCTGGCCGAGCTGGTGGCGGCGCGCCCGCAGGAGGCCGCCCCGGCCGCCGGGGTGCGCCCCTTCGAGCTGCTGGACCCCCGGGACGCCGCCCGCGTGCCGCCGGACGCCGAGGACGCCTACCCGCTGTCGATGGTGCAGGCGGGCATGGTCTACGAGATGGTCGCCGCGGACGGCGCCAACCACTACCACAACACCACGACGTACCGGATCCGCGACGGCCGCCCGTTCTCGGTGGAGGCGATGCGCGCCGCCGCGGAGATCGTCGTCGGACGGCACGAGGTGCTGCGCACCTCCCTGCACCCGAGCGGCTACGGCGAGCCCTTGCAGATCGTGCACCGGGACGCGCGGCTCCAGGTCGACGTGAGCGACCTGCGCGGCCTCGGCGACGACGAGCAGGAGCGGCGGGTGCTCGCCTTCATGGCCGAGGAACGCCGCACCCTGTTCGACCTGGAACGTCCGTCGCTGCTGCGCATGCGCGCGCACGTCCGCCGGGACGACCAGTGGACGCTCACCATCACCGAGTGCCACCCCATCCTGGAGGGCTGGAGCTACAACCTCCTGTTCATGGAGCTGCTGACCTGCTACGACGCCCTCCGGGAAGGCAGGGAGCCCGCGCCCGAGCAGATGCCCGCCGTCCGGTACGCCGACTTCGTCGCCGCCGAGCGCGCCGCGCTGGCCTCCGAGGCCGACCGCGCCTACTGGCGGGATCTCGTCGCGGACGCGGAGAAGTTCGAGCTGCCCCCGGCCTGGGCCGATCCGTCGGCGCCCGACGGGGAGCAGTACAAGATCCAGGTGCGGTTCGACGACCTGATCGACGGCCTGACGGCGGCGGCGCAGCAGGCCAAGGTCCCGCTCAAGAGCGTGATGCACCTGGCCCACCTCAAGGTCATGAGCATGATCACGCCCCAGCGGGAGTTCTTCACCGGCCTGGTGTGCGACGCGCGACCGGAGGTGGCCGGGGCGGAGCGCGTGCTCGGCATGTTCCTCAACACCGTGCCGTTCAGGTTCCGGCCGGGCGCCGGGACGTGGCGGCGGGCCGCGGCGGACGTCTTCGCCGAGGAGACACGGCTGTGGCCGCACCGGCGTTTCCCTGTGCCCGCCATGCAGCGGGAGTTCTCCGGCGGGCGGCGGCTCATCGACGTGATGTTCAACTTCCTCGACTTCCGCGAGGTGGACACCGACCTGGTGGACGTGTTCGGCACCGTGGACGACAGCCCGAACGACTTCCCGCTGTCGGTGACGGCCTTCCGTCTCGGCATCGTCGACCTGACCGTCCACGCGCGGGCGGTGAGCCGCGAGCGGGGCGAGATGCTCGCCGCGGCGTACCGCACCGTCCTCGAGGCCATCGCGGCCGACCCGGACGGCGACGCGCTGGCCTCCTACCTGCCCGCCCCCCTCGAAGTGGAGCACACCGAACGCCCCGTCCCCGAGGCTCCCCCGGTGCACGAGATCCTCGCCGGGCACGCCGGGACCGCCCCGGACCGCGCGGCCGTCGTCCACGACGGCGGCACGGTGACCTACGCGGAGCTGGACGCCGGTGCCAACCGGCTCGCCCATCACCTGCGGGCGCTCGGCGCGGGTCCGGGCACCGTGGTCGGCGTCTGCCTCGACGCCGGACCTGCCGCGATCACCGCGGTGCTGGGGGTGCTCAAGGCGGGCGCGGCCTACCTGCCGCTGGATCCGTCGAACCCCGGGACGCGGCTGTGCCACTGCCTCGCCGACAGCGGCGCCCTCCTGCTGATCACCGAGAGGGCCGTGCCGTGCGAGGTGCCGGCGCGGCCGGTCAACCCGACCCGGGACCGGGACCAGATCGCCGCCCGCCCGGACACCCCGCCGCCGGTGCGCACCGACCCCGACGACCTCGCGTACGTCATCTACACCTCGGGCTCCACCGGACGGCCCAAGGGTGTGATGGTCACCCACCGCGGCCTCGGCGCCTACCTGGCCTGGGCCGCCGCCCGGTACGGCCCGCCCGCCGGGCACGGCGCGCCGCTGCTCGGCTCGATCGCGTTCGACCTGTCGGTCACCAACCTGCTGCTGCCCCTGTTCCTCGGCCGCGACGTCGAGGTGCTCCCGCACGGCGAGGAGGTGGAGTTCCTCGCCGGGCGGCTGCGCGCCGGGACGGACTACACCGTCGTCAAGGCGACCCCGAGCCACCTCGACCTGCTCCGCGGCGCCCTTGAGGCCGGCGGCGACGCGTCCGGGGCCGTCGGCGCGGCGATCACCCTGGTCGTCGGCGGGGAGGAACTGCGCGAGGACACCGTGGCCGCCTGGCGGCGGATCGCCCCCGCGGCGCGGATCGTCAACGAGTACGGCCCGACCGAGACCGTCGTCGGGTGCGTCGTGCACGAGGCGCGCGGGGAGGGCACGGGAGCCGTGCCCATCGGTCGCCCGATCGCGGGCGCCACGG
The DNA here is from genome assembly GCF_042658925.1 of Sphaerisporangium aureirubrum. Taxonomy (NCBI): domain Bacteria; kingdom Bacillati; phylum Actinomycetota; class Actinomycetes; order Streptosporangiales; family Streptosporangiaceae; genus Sphaerisporangium; species Sphaerisporangium aureirubrum. The sequence goes on along the minus strand of NZ_JBHSRF010000004.1, from coordinate 218,467 downwards.
TGCGGCTCCTCGACGCGTTCATGCGGCCGGTGCCCGAGGGCGTGGCCGGTGAGATCTTCATCGGCGGGCTCGGCGTGGCCAGGGGATACATGAACCGTCCCGCGCTCACCGCGCGGAGCTTCGTGCCCGACCCGTACGGCCCGCCGGGGTCGCGGCTCTACCGCAGCGGCGACCTCGGGGTGCTCGGGCCGGAGGGCGAGCTGGAGTTCCTCGGCCGCATCGACGACCAGGTCAAGATCCGGGGCTACCGGATCGAGCTCGGCGAGATCGAGGCCAGGCTGCGCGCCCACCCCGCCGTGCGTGACGCCGTGGTCGCCACCCGCCCCGGCCCGCGGGGCGCGCCGCGCCTGGTGGCCTACGTCGCCGGCGACGCGGGCCCGGACGAGCTGGCCGGTTTCCTGCGCGCGGACCTGCCCGCGTACATGATCCCCCAGGCCTACGTGCGCCTGGACGCGCTGCCCGTGAGCCCGAGCGGCAAGGCCGACCGGCGGCGGCTGCCCGAGCCCGAGGGCCACCCCGACGGCGACCGGCCGCCCTACGCCGAGCCGGTCACCGGACCGGAGCGTGTCCTCGCCGAGGTCTGGGCCGCGACGCTCGGCCTGGAGCGGGCCGGCGCCGACGACGATTTCTTCGACCTCGGCGGCGACTCCATCCTGGTGATGCGCGCCGTGACCGCCGCCCGCGCCGCGGGCGTGGCCGTCACACCCAGGCTCGTCACGCGGCACCGGACGGTACGCGCCGTCGCGGCGGCCTCGCGGGAGGCCGGGGCCGCGCCCGCGCGGCACGACGTCGCGTCCGGCCCGCTGCCGCCCACCCCGATCCTGCTGGCGTTCGCCGGCGAGGCCGCCGACCTCACCGAGTACACCCAGGTCGCCCACCTCGTCGTCGACCCGCCGCCGGACCCGGCACCGCTGGAGCAGGCGCTCCGCGACGTGGTGAGCCACCACGACGCGCTGCGGGTGCGGCGGCGCGACGGCGGGTACTCGATCGCGCCGGACGAGCCGGAGGTGCCGCTCGACGTGGTCGATCTCCCGGCCGGCGCGGACGCCATGCGGGACCTGATCCGCCGTCCCACCGGATCCGGCCCCGCCGTCCACGCCACCCTGTTCACCTCCGGCGACGGGCCCGCGCAGCTGGCGATCGCCGCGCACCGGCTGGCCGTCGACGGCGTGTCCTGGCAGTTCCTGCTCGACGACCTGGCCACCGCCTACCGGCGGCGCGAGGAGGGCCTCCCGGCCGATCTGCCGCCGAAGACCACGTCCTTCCGCACCTGGGCGCACCGCCTCGCCGAGCACGCCCGCAGCACGCCGGTCAGAGGACAGCTCGGGTACTGGCTCACCAGGGGCCCGCACACCCCCGTCGCCCCCGATCTGCCGGACGGCGACAACACCCCGGCGGGCATCGAGACCCTCTCGGCCCGCGTGGACCTGGCCCGCCCGCCCGCGGGCCTGCGGGACGCCCTGCTGGCGGCCCTGCTGCTCACCGTGACCCGCGTCACGGGCTCGGACCGGCTGCTGGTTGAGCTGGAGGAGCACGGCAGGCGGGACGTCTTCCCCGACCTGGACGTCTCCCGCACGGCCGGGTGGTTCACCACGCTCCACCCGGTGGAACTGCGGCTCGCGCCGGACCAGGACGCGACGCTCGCAGCCGTGTCCGCCGCCTTGTGCGCCGTGCCCGACGGCGGCCTCGGCCACGGGCTGCTGCGCCACCTCGGCGACGACGCCGACGCACGCGCGCTGGCGGCCCTGCCCGAGCCCCAGATCCGTTTCAACTACACCGGCTGGTCGCCCCCGGAGGAAGCAGGCGCGAGGTTCGCCCGCGCGCCCGGCGGCCCCTCGCCCGCGCGGCCCGTCTCCGGCGTCCGGTCCCGCGAGTTCGAGATCGACGCGAGCCTGCACGACGGGGTGCTCGAAGCCGTCTGGGCCTACCCGTCCCGGCGGTACGCGCGGGCGACCGTCCGCGCCCTGGCCGAGAGCCATCTGGCCGACCTCACGACCCTCCTCAAAGGGAAGACGACATGAGTGACGACCTGCTCCACCTGAAGCCCAACGTGCGCGTGCAGGGCCTCGTCGACCAGTTCACCGCCTGGCTGCACACGCTCGCGCCCGTCCCCGCCGCGATGAACCTCAACCATCTGCAGCTGCCCATGCTGGACTCCTACATCCAGCAACCCGGCGTGCACGCCGCGGCGGTGGCCAACCCCCGGATGAAGGGCGGCTTCTTCGTCGACGTGGCCCCGGGCCGCGTGGACGAGGTGCGCGACCTGCGCGACCGCATCCTGCGCGAGGAACGCCCGCTGATCGAGCTGGCCGAGGCCGTCAAGCAGGCGGAGAGCGTGCTGCGCGCCCAGGCGAGCGGATACGACCTCACCCCGCTGTACGACCAGCTTCCCCAGGCCCTGCGCGGCCTCGTCGAGCTGGTGTACGACGTCAACCACGCGGCGGGGCTGCGGTTCCTCGAGCCGGTGCTGTACCGCAGCGAGTACCACCGGCCGTCCCGCCAGTCCGTCGACCTGTCCCTGGACGACGGCACCGAACCCCCGTTCATCCTCAGCACGCCCCGGCTGCCCGCCCCCGGGCACCTCCAGCTCCCGATCCCGCTGGCGCACCCCGGCATCGACACGCTGTTCGCCCTGCGCGGCAAGCCGCTGGCCTTCGCCGAGATCCGCGAGGCGCTGGAGATCGGCGACGACGCGTCCGCGCGGGAGCTGCGCTCGCTGCTCACCGAGGAGCCCGCCCCGCCGCCCGGCGCGATCACCGACGGGGGCGGCCGGGTGCGCTACTTCGGGCACGCCTGCCTGGTGTTGCAGAACGCGACCACCGCGATCGTGGTGGACCCGCTGATCAGCTCCCACCACGCCGCCGGCGACCGCTACACCTACACGGACCTGCCCGAACATCTCGACTACTGCCTCATCACGCACGGCCACCAGGATCACGTCGTCCTGGAGAGTCTGCTCCAGATACGGCACCGCGTCGGCGTGGTGGTCGTGCCGAGGAACGGCGGCGGCCACCGGCAGGACCCCTCGATGCGCCTGTGCCTTGCGGGCGCCGGGTTCACGGTGCGGGAGGTCGACGACTACGACGAGATCCCCTTCGACGGCGGCTCCATCGTGGCGACCCCGTTCCTCGGCGAGCACTGCGATCTCGACATCCGCGGCAAGTCCACCTACTGGATCCGGCTGGCGGGCAAGACGATCTTCGTCGGGGCAGACTCCTCCGGCCTGGACAGCAGCTACTACCGGCGTATCCGGGAGCATGTCGGCCCGGCAGACATCGCCTTCATCGGCATGGAGTGCGACGGCGCGCCGCTCACCTGGCTCTACAGCCACCTGTACACGCAGCCGGTGCCGCGCAAAATGGCGATCACCCGGAAGCTGTCGGGGTCCGACGCCGCCCAGGCGCTCGGCATCGTGCGTGAGCTCGGCGCCACCGAGGCGTACGTGTACGCCATGGGCCAGGAGGAGTGGCTGCAGCACATCATGGCCACCAGCTACACGCCGGAGTCCTACCAGCTCCAGCAGGTCGCCGTGTTCCTCCAGGGGTGCCGGGAGCGAGGGATACCGGCCGAACATCTCCTGCGGCGCAAGGAGTTACGGTGGTGACCGCGCGCGTGCTGCTGGACACCGGGCCGACGCCGGCGGAGGCCGCGCGCATCCGGGCCGCCTTCCACGCGCGAGGCATGACCGCCACGGTCGAGGGCCACTCCTACGGCGGCCCGCCGCCCACCTCGGCCTTCCTCATCGTCGTCAACACCCGGCTCCCCGTCTTCCTGGCGCGGTTCACCGGCGCCGATCTGGAAGAGCTGGTCACCTCGCTCCTGGCGCTGCGCGCGGACCCCGCCCAGTGGGGCCGCCGGCACGTCGTCAAGCTGGAGGACGCGGACTCCGGGCTCGGCGTGCTCTGCGACGCCGAGGTCCCGCCGCGGGCCTACGCCGCGCTGCTCACCCTGGACCTCGCGCACTTCGACCGCGACTCGCCTCCCCTGCGCGTCGAGTGGAGCCCGGCGCTCGGCCTCTGGCGGGCCAGGCTGATCGACCTGCCCCGCGACGCCATGGTCCGGGTGCCCCGGCTGGCGGAGTCCGGCGCCGACCCCGCGCTGCTGCGCACGCTGGACGAGGCCGAGAAGAGCGCGTTGTGGCGGCTGGTGGACCCCGGTGCCGACTCGGCGATCAGCAGGCGGCGGGCGGGGATCGTCCTCGCGAGCGCGGTCGGCTGGAGCGCCGCGTCCGTCGCCCGGCGGACCGCCGTGCGCGAGGCCCTGGTGCGGGCGGTCATCCGCGACTTCAACGACGCGGGCTTCGCCGCGCTGGAACCCGGCTTCGAGGCCGCCCGGCCGGCGCAGACAGCCGGGGAACGCGAGGACGCCCTCGCCGCGGCGCGGCACGGGGCCGCCGGCTGGACGCCGGAGACGCTGGCCGAGTTCCTCGTCGCGGAGGGACTCGTGGAGGACATCACCCCGACGGCCGCCAAGGAGCTGATGACCGATGCGCACCGATGAGGTCGCCTTCATGGTCGGCGAGTCCCGCATCGCCGGGACGCTCCACCTTCCCGACGGCGAGGGGCCGCACCCCGCCGTGGTGATCGTGCACGGCTCCGGCGCGGTAGACCGCTTCGGCATCGACGGCACGCTGCGCCCGGTCATCACCCACTTCGCCGCCTCGGGGTACGCGACGCTGTCCTACGACAAGCCGGGGGTGGGCGAGTCCTCGGGCCGCTGGATGGACCAGACGTTCGACGACCGGGCCGCCGAGACGCTCCTCGCCGTCCGGTTCCTCGCCGGTCGCCCGGACGTCGACGCCTGCCACATCGGCCTGTGGGCGATCAGCCAGGGCGGCTGGACGGCCCCGCTCACCGCCACGCTCGCCCCCGGGGAGATCGACTTCACGATCCTCGTCTCGGCGTCCGCCATGACGCCCTGCGAGCAGTCGATGCACCAGCTGAACACCGAGCTCACCAGGGACGGCTTCACCGCCCACGACATCGGCCGGGCGGTGGAGGTGATGGAACGGCGCACCGCCGGCATGCGCGCGGGGAGAGCGGGCGCCGACATCCTGGCCACCGAACCCCTGTGGCTGGCGGGCGAGCCCTGGTACCCGTACTGCGAGACCGACGAGGAGGAGCTCGACTACGTCCGGCCCATCTGGCACTTCGACGTCTCACCGCTCATGCGCCGCCTGTCCTGCCCCGTCCTCGCGATCTGGGGCGCCGACGACGTGCACATGCCCGCGCAACGCTGCGCCGCCACGTTCGCGGCGGACCTGGCGGCGGCCCGGCATCCGGACTTCCGGTTGCAGGTGTACCCGCACGCCGACCACCGCCTAAGGGTCAGCCGGACCTGCGCCCTGGCCCCCGGTTATCTCGACGACATGACGCACTGGCTGTCCTGCCGGAGCGGTACGGCCGACGCGGCCGCCCGCCCGCCGTCCCCCGCGGGCGACTAGCACCAGGAGAAACGATGGCTGAATCCGCCGAAATCTCACAGTCGACAATCCGGAACCTGCGCGTCGAGTCCGGCGCCGCCCCCGCCCGCATGGGCGCGCGGCTACGCTCCCGCCGCCGCAGGCTGGCCGGCCTCCTGGCCGCCGGTGACGAGGTGGACCGCTACTTCCCGGTCCTGTCGGTCCTCGCACCGGTCATGACCCAGGCGGAGGGCGAGATCACCTATCCCGGCGACCCGATGTGCCTGTACGGCGCCCTGAGCGTGGCGGTGCACAACGCGGTCCGCGACGCGGGGCCGCTCGCGGCGAGCCGGCACTACAACGACCTCGCGCCGCGCTGGACCCGCTTCCCGTCCAAGGCCTACCGGCTGGCCGCGCCGAGCGACGGCTACCGTCCCGCCACGGCCGACCCCAACACCGACCAGACGGCCTTCGACCCCCGCATCTGGGACGAGCGGTCGCGGGTGCGCTGGATCAGGCTCCTGCGGCAGGTGCGGCCGCGCGTAGTGCTCATCAGCGCCGTCTCCCCCGCGCACCGGTACGCCCTGGAGATCGCCACGCTGGTCAAGACCGAGTTGCCCCGCGCGTACGTCGTGCTCGGCGGGCGGCACGCCGACGAGACCATCATCACCTCACCCACCGCCATCACCCAGCGCTCCAGCAGCCCCCTGTCGGTCATGGCCGACGGACGCGCGCCGCACGTCATCGACGCCATCGTGACCGGGGAGGCGTACTACACGCTCGACGTGCTGATGCGCGCCCTCGCCCTGTCCATGGACCTCGTGGACCGCTGGGTGGCGCCGGGCGACGTGCGGCTCATGCTCCAGCACCTGCTGGCCAAGGAGACCCCGCCCGGCAAGTCGACCATCCTGCTGACCAGGGGGGACGACAGCCGCGTCACGGCCTTCCCGTTCCACGGGCCGCAGGTCGACCTGGCCGCGCTGCCCTCCCCCTACCAGGCGTTCGCGATCCGCTCGCGGTTCCCCATCTTCACCGACCCCGTGACGGACGGCGTCCTGCGCACCGCCCACTTCATGGCGTCCAACTCCTGTCCCTACCAGTGCAACTTCTGCTCGGAGTCGTCGCTGATCAACCGGCTCAACCGGTTCAAGTCGGACGCCGCGCGGCGCGGGATCGAACGGGTCTGCGAGTACGTGGGCTACGGGGCGGAGTCCATCTTCTTCGACGACTCCATCTTCTGGAGCGGGCGGTACGCGGACATCGAGGAGTTCTGCCGCGAGCTCCACAAGATCCGCCAGGGCGGATACCGCGCGCTCCCCGCCCGCTACCGCCGCTACTTCGACGGCGAGGACGACATGACGCGCCTCGCGAACCTGCAGTGGGGCGCGCAGCTGACCGTCGACACCCTCGTCTCTCTGCACGGCGCCAAGGAGTCGGCGAACATCCTCGCGCTGATGCGACAGGCGGGCTGCAACTACGTGTACATCGGCGTGGAGAGCATGTCGACGCAGGTCATGGACGGTGTGCACAAGCACCTGCGCAGGAAGGCCGACCGGCCGTGGAGCCTGAAGGTGCACGAGGCCGTCTCCCTGGTCAAGGCGGAGGGCCTGCGCGTCGGGACGTCCGTGCTGTTCGGGCTGGACGGCGAGACCCGGCAGAGCATCAACGAGACGATCGAGGCGGTGGGGCGGCTCATCGACGAGCACCTCATCGACCTGGCCAGCCCGAACATCCTCACCTACCACCCGGCGACCCCCATCACCGCCCAGCACGACATGCAGCACAAGCTGGACTACCACTCCCCGCGCGTGGACAACCGCAAGCCGTACACCTACTTCGAGGAGGCCTTCCCCGGCGTGGTCTCGGTGGCCCTGAGCGAGGAGGACATCTGGCACATCCACCAGGAGACCGACCGGCGGTGGGGCACCGTGCGCAACGACAGCTCCGCCGAACAGGAGCTGGAGCCCGCATGGTGACCGGCCTCGCGGAGTCCCGCTTCGACGCCGTCGAGCTGTCGCTGCTCGAACGCAGGGACGGCGAGAAGTGGGCGCACGCGCCCGCCGGGGTCCTCGCGGCCTGGGTGGCGGACATGGACTTCCCCGTCCTGCCCGCGATCCGCGACGCCCTGGCCCGCCGGGCCGAGTCCGACCTCGGCTACCCGGCATGGTTCGACGACAGCGACGGCGGGCCGCTCGGCGAGGTGTACGCCGCGCGGACCCTGCGCCGCTTCGACTTCGCCCCCGACCCCACCTCGGTCCGGATGTTCACCGACATCAACCAGGCCATGGCGGCGACCCTGCACGTCGCCACCGAGCCCGGCGACGCCGTCCTGCTGAACACGCCGATCACGCCACCATTCGTCGACGTCATCGAGAGGCTGGGCCGCCGGGCGCTGGCCGTGCCCTTCGAGCGGACCCCGGACGGCTGGGGCGTCGACCTCGACCGGATGGAGGCGCTGGCCGCCTCCCCCCGCTGCAAGGTGCTCTTCCTGGTCAACCCGCACAATCCCACCGGTCACGTGTTCCGGCCCGGGGAGCTGGCCCGGCTGGCGGACCTCGCCCACCGGCACGACCTGCTCATCGTCTCCGACGAGGTGCACGCCGATCTGGTCTACCGCCCTCACCGGCACACGCCCATCGCCTCGACGAGCGAGGAGACGGCGGCCCGCACCGTCACCCTCACCTCGGGGAGCAAGGCGTTCAACCTCGCCGGGATCCGCTGCGCCGTCGCGCACGTCGGCCCGCGGGAGGTGCGCGTGGCCCTGGACGCGCAGCGCGGCCTGCTGTTCGGCCAGGTGAGCGCCCTGGCCGTGGAGGCGCTCACCGTCGCGTGGACGCAGGGGGACGCCTGGCTGGACGAGGTCAGGGCGGTGCTGGACCGCAACCGGCGGCAGCTCACCCGGTGGCTCCCGGCGGAGATCGGCTACGTGGTGCCCGACGCCACCTTCCTGGCCTGGCTCGACTGCCGCGCGCTCGACCTCGGCGAGGACCCGTGGCTGTTCTTCCGCGACCGCGCGAAGGTCCTGCTGTTCGCCGGGACGGCCTTCGGGCCCGCGGGGGCGGGCTACGCCAGGCTGAACTTCGCCACCTCCGCCAGGGTGCTGCGCAGCATGACCGAACGCATCGACGCCGCCGTCGCGGGAGAAGAGCCCGTGCCAGCCGATCGCACGGAGGTGGGACCGTGACGGCCGTCATGGACACGCAGGGCGGCGACCTCAGGTACCTGCCCGGCGAGTCCCTCCTGGACCTCGGCACGTGCGTCAACCTCTACGGCCCCCCGCCGTCGGTGCGGGCGGCGCTGCGGTCCATCGACCCCGGGCGGATCCTCGCCCACCCCTACGGCTGCGAGGAGGCCTTCACCGCCGCCTACGCGGGCTTCATGGGCACCACCCCGGACCTGCTGGTCCCCGGCCGCGGGATCACCGAGTTCATCCGCGTGCTCGCCCAGATCCTCCCCGCGCGGCAGGTCGCCGTCATCACCCCCGACTACACCGACACCATCCGCTGCTTCCCCACGCATCTCCCCCCGCCCGCCGGGGTGACCGAGACCGTGGACACCCGCCTCACGCGGGTGGCACAGGCGATGGGCACCCATCCCTACGTCATCCTGTCCAACCCCAACAACCCGCTCGGGCTCTACCTCCACCGTGACCGCCTGATCGAGATCTGCCGCGCCCACCCGGAATCGGTCCTCATCGTCGACGAGGCCTACATCGAGTTTCTCCCCGGCTTCACCGAGCTGTCGATGGTGCGCAGCGGCCTGCCTAACGTGGTGGTCCTGCGCTCGCCGAACAAGTTCTTCGGCATCGCGGGCACCCGCACCGGGGCGCTCTGGACCAGGAACGCCGCCATCGCGCGGCGCGTGGCCGAGCGCAAACTCAACTGGACGTTGTCCTACGTCGACACCGTCCTGGCCACCGCCGCGCTGGCCGACACCACCTGGGCCGGCCAGACCCGCGACGCGTTGCTGCGCAACGCCGCCGAGCTGACGGACCTGCTCGCCGGCCGCTTCCCGGGCCTGGCGGGGAACGTCCCCGTCCATTTCCGCTTCATCGCCGTCGACGACCCTCTGGCGGGACACCGGTTCTTCCTCAGGCACGGCGTGGCGGTGCGGGCCTTCGACGGCCACCAGGCCGGGCGGATCTCCGGCCTGCGCGTCACCGCCCCCACGGCGCGCCAGCTGGCCGCGCTGAAGGCGTCGATCGCAGGACACGGGGCGTCGCAAACCGACGAACGAGCAAGGAGACAAAGGTGTCCCATCCCGTCGTGACGCTGGACGACGTCCTGCGCATCCTCACCGACAACGAGACCCACGCGGCGCGCACCCTGAACATGGTGCCGTCCGAGAACGCCATGTCAGGGCTCGCGAAACTCCCGCTGCTCCTGGACTGCTACCACCGCTACTTCTTCAACGAGGGCGACCACTCCGACCGCTGGCACTTCCGCGGCGCCCAGCGGCTGCGCGAGCTGGAGATGGGGCTCACCGTGCCCCTGCTGGAGGAGCTCGGCCGGGCGCGGTACGTCACCGTGCGCCCCCTGAGCGGCCTCAACGCCATGACCCTGGCCCTCGCCACCCTCGGCGGGGAGCCCGGCTCCACCGTGGTGACGGTCGATCCGTGCAACGGCGGGCACTACGCCACCCCGAGCGTCGCCCGGCGCCTCGGGCTGCGGGTGGAGTTCCTGCTCGGCCAGGACCCGCACGACCTCGACTTCGACCACGCCGCCGACCTGCTCAGGCGGGTGCGCCCGGCGCTCGTGTACGTCGACCAGTCGCACTGCCTGTTCCCGATCGACGTGGCGCGCCTGGTGGACGTCGTGCGCGCCGCGTCGCCGTCGACCCTCGTGCACGTGGACGCCAGCCATTGGTTCGGGCTGGTGCTGGCGGGCGTCATCCCCAACCCCCTGGACGCCGGCGCGGACAGCTTCGGCGGCTCGACCCACAAGACCTTCCCCGGCCCGCAGAAGGCCGTGCTGCTGACCCGGGACCACGACATCGAACGGCGGATCCGCCACACCCAGGACTACCTGATCAGCAGCCACCACCTGGCCGCCACCATCAGTCTCGGCATCGCCCTGCTGGAGTTCCGCGACCACGGCGGCGCCGACTACGCGAGGGCGGTGGTCGCCAACACCAAGACGTTCGGCAGGCTGCTGTCCGAACGGGGCACCACGGTCGTGGCGGCCGACAGGGGCTATTCGGCCGGGCACCAGCTCTGGCTCGACACCGCGGCCGACGGCGTCGCGCCCAAGCTGGCCAGCGACCGGCTCGCGCGGGCGGGGATCACGGTGAACTTCATGGACGGGCTGCCGGGATTCGCGGGCCAGGGGGTGCGCATCGGCCTCAACGAGCCCACCTACCGCGGCGTGACCGCCGCCGACCTCCCGGAGCTGGCCGACGTCTTCACGCTGGCGCTGCGCGACGCCGCCCCGGCCGACATGCTGGCCGACCGCACGGCCCGGCTGCGTGACCGGCCACGGCTCGGCGCCCCCGTCCACGACGACACCCCGCTGCTGAGCCTGGCGATGGAGCTGGCCGCGGGTGCCCTGCGCAGCAGGCCCGCCGTGCTGGAGCCGGCGTGAACCGCCCCTTCATCGGCATCGCCGGCTACCACGAGCGCGCCCGCTGGAACATCTACGACACCGACGCGACCGTCATCCACCAGGCCTACGTCCAGGCGATCACGGCCCACGGCGGGCGCGCCCTGATCCTGCCACCCGACGAGCAGGACGCCGGAGTGATCGACCGGCTGGACGGCCTGCTCCTGCCCGGCGGCCCGGACGTCGACCCCGTCTACTTCGGCCAGCGCCGCCACCCCGAGACCGACCGGCCGAGCGCCGACCGCGACTCGGCCGAACTCCTCCTGCTGCGCGCCGCGCTGGAGCGCGACCTGCCCGTCCTCGGGGTGTGCCGGGGCCTGCAACTGCTGGCCATCGTGTACGGCGGCACGCTGCACCAGCACCTGCCCGACCTGCTGGGCCACAAGGGCCACTGCCCGCGTGAGGGAGTCCTCGGCGAGCACGCCGTCCGTTTCGCCGAGCACAGCCTCGCGCGCGCCGTCTACGGCCCGCGCGCCGTGGTCAACTCCCACCACCATCAGGGCGTCACCCACGGCGGCGCGCTCCGGGTGACCGGCCACAGCGACGACGGCCTCGCCGAAGCCGTGGAGGACCCGGCCAAGCAGTTCGTCCTCGGCGTCCAGTGGCACCCCGAACTCTCCGAGGACGAACACCTCTTCGCGGCTTTCGTCGCCTCCTGCGCCCGCCGACCGGCGGACGCGTTCACCTACGGCTTTCGCTGACGGAAGACACCGTGTCCGCCAGGAGCTCGCGCACCCGGGGCACGACCTGGGTGCCGTAGAGCTCGATGTTCGTCATGAGGGCCTTGTGGGAGAGGCCGCCCATGCCGTATTTCAGCTCGAAACGGCTGGCGCCGAGGGCCGTGACGTTGGCGGCGATCTTCTGGGCCACGGTCTCCGGGGAGCCGACGTAAAGGGCGCCGTGCGGGCCGATCTCGTGCAGGAAGGACTCCTTGGTGGGGACGGCGAAGCCGCGCGTCCTGCTGATGCGGCGGATCACCTCCAGGTAGTGCGGCCAGAACTCCTCGCGGGCCTGGTCGTCGGTGGCGGCCACGTGGCCGGGCGAGTGCACGCCGACAGGCAGGGGGTCGCGGCCGAAACTCTCCAGGGCCTGGCGAAAGAGCTGGGAGAAAGGGGCGAAGCGGGAAGGGGGGCCGCCGATGATGGCGAGCATGAGGGAGTAGCCGTGACGGGCTGCGCGGACGACGGACTGCGGGCTGCCCCCGACGCCGATCCAGGCGGGGAAGGGAGGGCCCTCGACGTGCGGGACGACGTCCTGGTCGACGAGGGGGGCGCGGGTCTTGCCGTGCCAGGTGACGGGGCCGCCCTTGAGCAGCTCGGCGAACAGGTGCGACTTCTCCTCGAAGAGGATCTCGTAGTCGGCGAGGTCGTAGCCGAACAGCGGGAAGGAGTCGATGCTGGAGCCGCGCCCGATGATGACCTCGGCGCGGCCCCCGGAGACGGCGTTCAGGGTGGAGTAGCGCTGGAACACGCGGACCGGGTCGTCGGAGCTCAGCACCGTGACGGCCGAGCCCAGGCGGATGCGGGTGGTGCGGGCGGCGACGGCGGCGAGGACGACGTCGGCGGCCGACAGCGGGAAGTCGCCGGTGTGGTGTTCGCCGATGCCGAAGTAGCCGATGCCGGCCTGGTCGGCGAGCACGCCCTGCTCCACCAGGTCGCGGATCGTCTCGGCGTGGGAGAGGGGCCGGCCGTCGTCGTCGTGGGTGACGTCGCCGAAGGTGTCGAGGCCGAGCACGAGGGGGAACGGTTCGCCCGTCGCTGGGGTCATGTCGAGTGTCTCTCTGTCTGGTCCGGGAATCGGGTCAAGGAGGCTTCAGGCGGCCTCGGTGCTCAGCGCGCGCTCGAACTCGCTCCGGCGCAGGGACGCGCCGAAGACGGGGCCACCGGGTTGCAGCAGGCGACCGGCGCGCAGGCTCTCCAGCCGTACGGTGTCGTAGCCGACGCGCTCGATGACGTCCGCCACGGCGGCCACCGCCCCGGGGTCGTCACCGGCGACGCCGAGCGCGCGGCGTCCGGGCGAGCCCACCGGGCTTAGCTCCTCTTCGAGCTGGTGGTAGCCGATGTGGTTGAGGGTCTTGACGACCGTCGCTCCGGCCAGCCGCCGCGCGACGATCTCGCTGCTGCCGTACCGGGGGTCCTCGAACAGCTCCTGGACGCCGTCGATGGGCGGCCAGTAGTTCATCGTGTCCACGACGATCTTGCCTGCCACCAGGTCCGGGTCGAAGGCCGCGAACCGGTGCAACGGAATCGACAACATCACGATGTCGGCGTCCCGCACGGCGTCGGCCGCCCACCGCGGCTCGGCCCCCGGCACCAGCACGCTCGCGATGAGCGCGATCTTGTCCGGGTCGCCGGACGCCGCGATCGACACCCGGTACCCGGCCGCGAGCGCGACCCGCGCGATCGCCGGCCCGGCATGCCCCGCCCCGAGCACGGCGATCCGCGGCGCGCCGCCGTCCACCACGCTCATGGCCCGGTCGCCCATGACTCACCCCTCATCTCCTTGACGCGTCAAGCATAGCCAACATGCTTGACGCGTCAATTATTGCGGTGTCAAAGACATGGGGAAGGCGATGGCGGACACGCGTGAAGACCATGCCCTCGGCGTCACCCGCGTCCGCGAACTTCTCCGGGGACGACCCGATACCGTGTGATCATGCACTCGGACGACCCCGTTGTGGACAACCCCACGGAGTGGGTGGCCCAGCACATCAAGCGCTACGTGGAATCCGACGGCGCCGACGGCCACCGCTACCACGGATACGACTCCCTGCTGCTCACCACCCGGGGCAGGAAGTCCGGACGGCTCCGCCGCACCGCCTTGATCTACGGGCAGGACGCCGGCGACTACATCCTCGTGGCCTCCAACGGCGGCGCCGACCACCACCCCGCCTGGTACCTCAACCTCTTGGAAGACCCCGAGGTCCACATCCAGGTGGGCCCCGACAAGTTCCCCGCCCACGCCCGCACGGCCACCGACGAGGAGAAACCGCGCCTCTGGCGCCTGATGGTCTCCGTCTTCCCGATGTACGCCGGCTACCAGAAGAAGACCGCACGCCCCATCCCCGTGATCATCATCAGCCCGGACCGCTGACCCGGCCGCCTCCCGTCCACGCACGGAGGACCACCCACGATCGCCGTGGGTGGCCCTCCGGCTTGGCGACCGGGCTCGTCAGCTCCCGTAGGCCGTGACCGTGACCCGCCTGAGGTGCCCGTCCGCGACGACCTCCAGCCCGATCGTCCGCGGCCCCGTGGTCAGGACAATGCCGTTGAACACGGCGGCACCACCCGGGCAGCCAACGAACCGCACACTCGTCTCACCGTCACCGAGCCGGTACACGTTGTCCTTCCTGAACCTGCCCCTGTCGTAGCCCAGCACGGTCCCGGCCGTGGCGGTCCTGATCGTCGCCTCGGCCCCCGCCGTGAGACGCACCATCATCTTGAAACTCCGCACCGGCGCCGTCCCCGACGGCACGGGCGACACACGGAACGTGACCACCGAGACCGGCCCCGCCGTGACCGTTCGCGACTCCAGCCCCGCATCGAAGTCCTGCGCGTAGTGACTCCCGCAGACGCGCGTGACCATCCCCCCGGGAGCAGGCCGATCAGAGGTCGCAGGCACGACCGTCCGGACCGGACCCGCCGCCTGCCCACCCGCCGCACCACAGGCGGTTCCGAGAAGCACGAGCGCCAAAGCACTGCTCACCGCTCTCATACCCGTCATACCCGAGCCAGGTGCGCGCAGGTTTCCCGTGCCCGCGCCACGACGCGGCCTTGTATCGTCCGACGCAGCCGCCTGACAGAGCCCCATTCCCGTGGTAAAAGGCCAGATGGTATGGCTGACGAGCGGAGCGAGGCATCATGGCCAGAATTCCCGCGCGCGAGTTCGAACAGCTCCTTCTCACGGTGATCCGCGGCCCGTCCGCGGCGGATACCGTCGATCAACTGCTGAACAGCGACGAGGGTTCTCGCACCAGGGGGACGATCTACTTCCTCCGCAATATTCTCGAACACATCTCTGATCACGAGCTCCATCAGGGCCACTCCTCGTTCGCCGACGCATGTGATCGCGCGATGAGAGACCTGCACGCTTCGCCCGATCCCCGGGGCTCGGGCATCGCCGGTTTTCTGGCCTTGATCTGTATGAACGTGAAGCTCTTGGAGCGGAGATTCGAGAGCCCCGACAGGACCCAGCAGGCGCAGGCGGACGCCTATTTCCGGGAATTGTTCCGGCTGACGTCCATAAGATCGGCCATCTACGCCGTCTACCATCCTGGCGCCGGGGTCGAGCGAGCGTTCGAGCGTTCGGTGTGGAACGAGATCGACCCCGCGAGTCTCGAATACCACAAGGCCGGTACCACCTCCTTCATCCTGGCGGGCGTCAACAGAAGGCCCGCGGACGAATCCGGCGCGTACCGCAAACTGGCCGTGAAATGCGTGCTCTTCCCCTGGAACAAGCTGACCGCCATCGCGCAGGCCACCGACGACTACGCGGTCGACTACGGCGCCGCGAACACCCCGCCGGTGGTGGTGCATCCGATCGCGTCGTCGGACCGATGGGTCCTGATGCCCTTCCAGGAGGGCCGGACGCTGACGGAGTACCTGGAGGAACTGGAGACCCGGACCCCTCCGGTGTCGATGACCGACCGGCTCACCACATGCCGGGACCTCGCCGCCCGGCTCACCCAAGCCCTCCACCAGCTCGCCGACCGGGATTTCGTGGATCCGGCCCGCGCCGCGACCCAGCATCTCGACCTGGCCCCGAGCAACATCCTCCTGGCGGCCCACTCCGGCGACATCAAGCTGATCGACCTCGGCCCGAACCACCTCTACAGCCGCCAGATCGGCATCGCCGAACACGACGACTCCGTCTACGTCGCCCCCGAGGTGAAGAACCGCGGAAGCTCCGCCTCCTCCGACGCGTACTCCCTCGGGATAATCCTCATCCAGGTCATGTGCGGCTACGCGCCCCGCGACGGCCGCGCCCCCGACACCCTCTGGCAACTAAGCCCCGACCTGGGCCGCGCGCTGGAGGACCTGATCGAGGAGGACCCCCACAAACGCCTGCTCCTCCTCCAGGACCCCGCCGTGACCTTCCAGACCCTGGGAAAGTTCCTGGACCACGTCATAGAACTGGCCCAGCAAGAGCCCGACGCCAGCGGCTCGGAGACCAAGAGACTCCTGTCCCGCCTCCTCCCCTCCTCCATCGAGGTCTGGACCCAGTTCCAGCAGTGGCAACTGAGCCGCCACTCGAAGCAGTTCCGCACAGCCGACCGCTACCTGCTTTTCTTCTCGTTCCTCGCAACGGCCTGCTGGTGGCTGATCCTGGCGAAAACGGCCTTGTTCGAGGTGGACGACCTGGTGACAGGCCAATTACAAGACCTCCCCGAGGGCATAAACCTCGTGGCCCAGATCGCCGCCCTGGTCCAGGGCCTGATCGGCGCCAAGTTCTACCAAACGATCATCGCCCGCCTGACCGCCCGGAACATCCCCGGCCCCCTGGCCCGGCTGACCGAGATCAGCCTCCGCCTGATGAGCTGCGTAGCCCTCCTGTCGGTCTTCATCCCGATGTTCTGGCTCCACGAGCTATGGGCCTGGGGCGGCGCCGCAGGCGCATTCCTGGTCTCCATATGCAACGGCCTGACATCCCTGCTGACCACCCGCATGTACCAAGCAGGCGCAGACGCCAACCTCTCCACAGTCCCCCCACCGGGAAAGGTCCGAGCCCGCGGCTACGAACAGTGGTGGTGGACCATGCTCTGCTACGCCATAGCGATAGCCGGCGTAGCCCTAGGCCTGCAAACAGGCATGTTGCACGACACCTGGGTCTACCTGACAGGCTTCGTAGGCATCAGCATCGGCGTCCACTACATCTCAAAATTCGTAGTAGCCGGCTACGGCGTAAGAGCCGAACTGGCCCGCGCCTTCTCAGCCGGCGAACGCGTGGCGATCCTCACCACCCGCGGCGACCTGGGTGACATCCGCTGGCCCCCCCGGTTCAAATGACCGGCTACGACTGCGGCGAGCTCCCGTCGCCGGACAGGTCCGCGAGGAGGGCGCCGAGGACGAGTTCCTCCTCGACGCGTACGGCGCGACGGGTCATCGCCGCCGAGAGAGCGGGATCCCACGGCGTCGGGCAGGGCCGGCCGGTCAGCGGGTTGAGCGGGGGTGTCGCGTCGCCGGCGGCGAGCGTCGCCTCGTACGCGAGGGTGTCGTAGCGCCAGGGACGCCACCCCAACCGTTCGTAGACGGCGGCCGCGATGCCGATTCCGCCCCAGTCGAAGTCACCGTGGTAGGCGAATCGGGCTCCACCGGCGGCGAGCAGGTCGAGCAACGTCCAGACCGCCGCGGACGGTCTGCCGTTGACACAGACCACAGGAGGGCAGTGTGGGCCGAGCTCGTCAGCCGCGGCGGCTATCACGATGGGGTTCTCACAGATCCGGACCATGCGCTCGACGATGGGCACCTCATGGCGGCGCAACTGGCGAAGGGTCAGCACGCACGGCTCCCCGGCGGCGCGGGCCGCCGCCAGCATGCGTCCGGTCGGGCTGTGCCCGTCTCCGGCGAGCCCCAGGCACAGGACGACCGGTGACAGCTCGTCGAGATGGACACCGACACCCGCCCATGCCCGCCGGCGCGCGTCGGCCGTGCCGTCCCCCGCGTAGGGGGATCCGCCGAGCGCGCGCGCCGCCGACACGGCCAGCGTGGCCAGCGGCTCGCCGTCGTCCAGCCCGTGCGCGTCTCCGCAGGTCTCCGCGGCGAGCCTTCCGATCGGGATCCCAGGCGACGGCAGCCGGCGCAGGAGAACGGCCAGCCGATCCAGGACGACCCTCGCCTCCCCCGAATCGGCGGTGACCCGCCGCACCAGGCCGGTCGCGTCCAGCCAGGCGCGCCAGCCGGACAGCTCCGGCCGCCCGGCGACCACGGCGTCCAGCATCGCGTGCGCGTCGCGCCAGGCCGCCGCTCTTTCGGTGCTCTCCCGGCCCAGATCGCGCACCGGACCACGTAACAGGACGACGGCTCCGTGGAGGCCGCCGGAGGACGCGCCGCTCATTCGCAGCACGTGGTCCACCTCGTCCAGGGAGACGGACAGCGAGGACCCGGTCCCGGCCCGGCGGCCGAGTAGCCGCTCAACCGCACGGCGCTGCTCCGGTGAGGCGGCGCCGAGGGTGACGGAGCCGGTCAGCGGCCTGCCGAGCTCCAGCCGTCGGCGTACCCGGTCGACCAGCCAACTACTCTCCGGACCGCCGAGCAGGCGCTCCAGTCGCTCCGATCCGTCCGTGCTCATCCGAAGAGGCCTTCCTGGTCCGGCTCCGGCGAGGCGACGGCGGACGGCGCGGCCACGTCCGCCCGTCCGGCCCTGCGACGCTCGTGGCCGTCCCAGCGCCACGGGGTGACCAGCACCGCGTCGACGCCGTCCCGCCTGGACAACTGGCAGATCGACAGACCCGGTACCTCCGGGTAGCACCCCCACTCACGCTCACTGGTCATCACCACGTCCATGTCGAACGTCGCGAGCAGCCCGAGGCACTTGGCGCGCGAATCGTCGTCCACCCCGGCGAAGGCCTCGTCCAGGGCGACCAGCCGGGGGGCGTGCGGGTTCCCCGCCGACTTGTAGTGGGCCGACGCGGCGGCGAACAACGGCACAGACGCGGCAAGGACCCGCTCGCCGCCGGACGCCGGGCCGGTGGCCGGGCGCCACTGGCCGTCCTGCAACCGCTTGATCGTGAACTCGTGCCACGAGCGGTAGTCGAGCGCTCTGGTCAGCTGCTCGGTCCACCCGGCGGCGGCGTTCTCGGTGTGCTCCCTGTCGATCTGCTCCTGCAGGAAGGCCCCCACCGCGCCCCGATCGGCGTCCGACCACGCGTCCACGGTCTGCCGCAGCTTCTCCCGCACCCGAGCGAGCCCCTCCGGCGCGTTCCTCGCCGTCTGCCACACCAGGCGCAGCCGCATGCCGGTCGAAGTGGGACGGGACTCCAACTCGGCGTTCATCGCGGCCACCTCCTCCTCGGCGGCGGCGATCAGCTCGTGCAACGTGCCCGCCACCTCGTTCAGCAGGTGATTCTCAAGGATCTCCCGCTCCCGGGCCGACAACAATTCCTTGCGATGCGCGGTCTCGGCTGCCAGCGCCTCGGCGAGCTCCGGCACGTCCCGGGCGCGGCCCTGAAACACCACGTCCACCACCATCACACCGTCACGCATCGTCAGCCCCACGGAGTGACCATGCCGTGCCAGGGCATCCGACAGCAGTTTGTGCTCCTCGGTCACCCGCTTCTGCACTCGATCCCACCGGCCGTCGGCGTCGTCCACGCTCTCCAAGGCGGCGTTCACGGCACGGGCCAGGATCACCGCCGGGGTCACCGCCCACGGCTGCGCGGCATCAGGGATGTCCAGCTCGGGCAGGGCGACACGCAGCACGCCTGTGGCCGCGAACGCCTGGAACTCGGCGACGGCCACGTCCCGGGCCTTCTCCGCTTCGCCGATCTCGGCGCTCAGCCTTTCACGGGTGCCTTCCGCGTTCCCGAGTTCCTGAAGCGCGTCCCGTTCCCTGGCGCGGTTCCGCCGCTCCTCCATCTCGCGGGCCCCAAGAGCGTGCCCCACCTCGTCCAGCTTGCGGTGTAGCTCGTCCACGGCAGCCCCGGCGGTCTCCATCAACGCCCGGTACGTCTCGGCCGCCGCCTCGGCCCGTTCGAGCGCCTGCGCGGCCTGCCCGCCGGCCTCGGTCAGGCGCTCGCGAGTGTCGGCGAGCTCCTGCTCGGCGTCGTCCGCCGTGGCCCGCGCCACGAGAAGCGCCTGGGCCGCCGGCCAGAGCTCCGCGAGCGCCAGGCGGTAGCCGGAGACGGCGCCGGAGACGGCGGCGAGCTCCGCCGTCTCCACCGGCAGGCCGACGTCGGCGGCGAACTCCGACGCCTGGGCGCGTGCCGCCGACACCTCACCCTGCCGGTTCGTCATGATCACGGTCGCGGCCTGGTGCGTGGTGTTCAGCTCGACGCGCCGCGCGTGCTCCCCCGCCAGCTTGACGTGGGCCTCCCGCAGCGCCGCGTCCGGCGGCGCCGACCGATGCTCGGCGGCGAGCGTCCGCTGCCGGGCGGCGAGTTCCTCCCCGGCGGCGCGCAACTCCTCCAGCCGGACCCGGACGGTGGCCAGCTCGGCACCGAGCCGCACCAGCCGGGCACGCCGGGCGGCCTCCCGCGCGCCCTCGCCGATGTGGTCCGCGCTCACCTTGTGCCAGGAGCCACCGAGCACGCCGTTGGCCCAGCGGCCGTCCACCGCGACCCAGGTCGCCGCGCCAGGGCCAAGTCCGATCGAGTCGAGCACGGCCCGCACGGCGGCGTCCGGCAGGGCGTCCGCGCGCGGATCGGCGCGGTCTACAGCGGGACGCAGGGCATCGGCCGCCGTCAGGCCGGGCACGGGAGCCGCGGTGAGCAGGACGGTGTCGTCCGCGGCGAGGAGCGTGCCGTCCGGCGTCACCCAGGCGTCGAGGATGCCCGCCGCCTCCAGTGCCGCCTCCAGCCCCGCCCGGTGCTCGGCGTGGACCTCGCCAATGAAGTCCACAACCTTCCAGAACGGTGCCCCGGGCCGTCCGTCCCTGGCCCCGGCCGCCCGTGTGTGCGGAACGGGCGGCGCGTCGTGCCCGCCCGCCTCCAGCCGCCGGATCTCCTCCTCCAGTTCCCCGGCGGTTTCCCGCCCGGACCTGGCCTCCACCTCCAGCCCCGCCAGCCGGCGGGCGAGCTCGGTGGTGGCGGACCTCGCCGCGTCGTCGACGGCGGCCATCGCGGGGTTGCGCCCTTCAGGCTGCCGCGCCCATGTCTCCAGGGCGGCCGCCACGTCGTCCATGCCGGCGACGCGCAGCTCGACCGTGCCGGTGAGGTAGGAGAGGTAGGCGTTCATCAGCTCGGCCGCCTGGTCCGCCGTCCCGCGCTCAGCCGTCGCGATGCGTTCCGCCGCGCTCTGCAACTCACCCGTCAGCCGGTCTACCTCGTCCCGGGCGGTGCCCAGCCTGAGCTCCGCCCGGCCCACCAGGCCCAGCAGGCGTTCCAGCTCGGACACGGCATGGCCGCGCCGCTCGGCGAGCGTGCCGGTGTCCCGGCGGGCACGGGTGAGATCCTCCTCCGCCTCGCCCCGGGTCACCTGCCCGGCAAGATCGTGCGCCCATCGACCGGCGGCGGCCAGGTGGGCGTCCTCGCACCGGGCGCACCGCGCGGCGGCGCCCGCCTCGTCACGCGCGACCCGCAGCGTCACCGCCGCCCGCTCCACGCCGAGCCGGTGCTCATCCGCCCGTCTCTGGCGGCGCGCCACCTCGGCCCCCAGCCGCTCCCGGTCCCGTTCCCGGATGCGCGCGGTCTCCGCCTGCCGTCCGGCTTCCTCACGGCTCTCCTTGAGCCGCTGCGCGTCCCGCATCTCCGGGCTCTGCCGCAGCGCCTCCCTGCGCGCCTCCAGCCGGACCCGCTCCGCTTCCAGCGACTCCAGCGTCGCCTGTGCCGCGTCCAGCCCGGTCCGAGCGGCGGTGTACCGGCCGTCCGCCTCGATGAGGTCCCTGCCGAGATGCTCGTACCTGCTGTGCGTAACCCGCGGCGCGGAGGCCTTGCGCTTGGCCGCCATCGCCGCGTACCCGCGGTAATGGCTGAGGAAATGAGCGGCCGCCGTGCGGGCGTCCTCAAGGGCCCGCAGCGCACCGCGTTCCTCGTCCAGGCCGCGGAACGACTCGGCCACCGTTGTGATGAGCTCGGGACTCAGCGGCGGCAGCGCCTCGGTGAGCGCCCGGGAGAGCAGCTTCTCGTCCGGCCTCTTCGACAGCTGCGGCTGGCGAAGCTGGATGAGCAGGTTCACCAGGGCCTCGTACCGGTGCTCGCCGAGACCGAACAGCGCCTCGTCGACCGCCCGGCGGTAATCCGACGCCCGGTCGTACACCATGCCGTGGCCCTCCACGGCGTCGCGCAGCTTCTCCCGCGTGAGCGCGACCCGCGTGGCGGACAACAGGGACAAATCTCCGCCGACGCGCTGGGGAGTGACGAAGAACCAGTGCCGTGCGATGCCCCGGTCCTTGACGGCCTTCAACCCGCAGCCGATGGTACGGAACTCCGTGGTGCCGTCCGCAGCGCGCCGCCCGAACTCCATCCAGGTGTAGCCGAGCCGCTCGTGATGCGGATGCCTGCCACCGAGGAGGAGGTTCCACTCCATCTTCTTCTGGCGGTCGCCGTCCGGCTCGACACGGTGCGGCGCGAGCTCCCCGTCGAGCAGGAACGGCAGGGTCAGCGCCAGCACCTTGGACTTGCCGGTGCCGTTGTTCCCGCGAAGCAGGAGGCGGCCGTCGTGGAAGTGGAACTCCTCGACGTCGTAGTAGAACATGTCGACCAGCCCGGCGCGGAGCGGCTTCCACCGTTCGGAGCAGGGAGCGGGGAGGGTCATCGGACGGCGTTCCCTGGTTCGCGGATGGTCGGGGCGTCGAGGGCGTAGCGGGCCAGTGCCGGTCTGCCGCGCACCCTGCCAGGCATGATCTCGATCAGGCGCAACGCGGTCAGCTTCTCCAGGGCCGTCCCGAGCAGGCCCTCCTCCGCCCCCACGTCGGTCACCCCCTTGCGCCAGTACGAACGATGCCGCTCGGCGGCCTGCCGGACGAAGGCGCGCAGGTCCTCCATGGTGGCCTCCCTCGTGGTGGCCAGGTGCTCGGCGACCAGCAGCGTGACGTGGCCGTCGGTGCGCTGCTCGGGCATCCGTACGTCCGTCAGGTCGTCGTCGGGATCGACCATCGCGATACCCTCGGCGCGGACCTCGGGCACCAGGCCCGTCGCCTCCTCGATCCTGCGGGTGATCGCGGGCCGCTGGGAGACGAGGTAGGAGCGCTCGTCGTCGTCCAGATCGTCGTAGTAGACGACCGGGTCGTCCAGCAACCTGCGGGTGAGCCGCCTGCGCAGCGCCTGGTTGCGCAGATCGTCGGTGTCGGGCCTCGGCTCGGCGGTCAATTCGGCCAACCGTTCCCCGATGGAGCCGGCCGTGACCGTGGACGGCCCGCGCGTGCCGGTGAGCAGCGCGGCGAGCACCGGCCGCCGCACGTCGTAGAGAACATCGCCGGTGGCGGACAGGTAGGCGTCCTCGTCCCCCGCGACCTTGCGCAACACCCCGAGGTCCAGCAGCGCGCGGACCACGGCCACGAGGTCCGTGCGCTCGGACCGGTGGTCCAGCGCGAATGTGAATCCCGCGTCGGCGAGCTCGGGCTCGGCCGCGGCGTTGAGCACCTCCTCGGCGAGCCTGCCCAGGGTGGTCTGCGCGTCCGCCCGCTCCAGGACCGCGAGGGCCAGGCACAACACGACATACCGCCGCCGTCCGAACGGCTCGCCCGAATGCCCGCGTGCCGGGCGCGTCCCGTCGGACGTCTCCGGGACGGTCTTGAACAGGCGCGCGACCTCGGCGTCCGCCACCAGCCGCCACCCGGTCTCCCGGCCCAGCCAGTCGCGAAGTCCGGCACCGTGGCGCCGGACGAGCTGCAACGCGGCGGCGTCGCTCTCCGCGGTGAGCAGCGGCTTCGCCAGCAATGCCCGCAACGCCCTGCGCCGCTGCTCGGCCTCCTCCTCGGGAGTCACGACGTCGCCATCAGGTCGGTGATCTCGATGAGGTGCTCCGGCCCGCTGAGCACGCCGTCCACCGTGCGCAGCTCCACCCGGCCACCGCCCGCCACCTCCGACAGCCGCACCTCCATGGAGCCGTCGCTGGTGACGACTTTCACCTCCATGTCGCCGGGGAATCTGGCGGAGAGCGCGTCACCCAGCAAACCGAGGAACAACCGGAACGCCCGGGGATCGAGCACGTCCAGCTCCGACAGCCGCACCGGCCCGTCCGTGCACAACCGGGCCCGAGCGGCGGCCGTCTCGACGGCCTCCCGCTCGGCCTGCTCGCGCAGGAACATGCGCTCCCGCGACCGGTCGCGAACGCTGTTCGGCTTGCCGCGCCGCTCGTAGGAGCCGGTCCTGCGCAACTGCGGGGAGATCCTGATCGGCGGGGCGTCCCGCCAGGACGTGGCCGAGGTCACCTCATCCCACTCGCCCATCGTCTCGGCCGGGACCGTCAGATGCCGTGCCGGCGACAACCCGAACGCGGCCCGCCACAGGCGATGCGCCGCCGCGTCGTCCGGAGCCTCCGCGAACCACCGGGCCAGCGTCCGGAAGTCCGCCGACCGGTCCGAACGGCCCGAACGCCGCTCGTTGAGCAGCCCCACCGCGTCGATCAGTTGCTTGATCGCCGTCACTGCCGCCTGCCGCAGCAGCCGCGCCTGAGAAGGACTGCGGGCGTCCTGGGAGATGAACCAGTCCTTCAGCCCGCGCCAGCGATTCCGCCAGGCGCCGAACGCCGCCTCCTCGGCCCTCGCGTACGCCGCCGCCGCGTCCACCCCCTCCGGCACGGCGTCCGCCGCCTCCCGCCGCGCCGCCAGCCGCAACAGCCGGTCGTGCCCTAGCCCTTCGAGCTCACCCAGCAGCCCCGCGATGCGCGCCCCCGAGTTGGCCAGGTCCGCGATGAACCGGTTGATGTAATCAATCAGCCGTTCCTTGTACGCGATGAAGCCCGCGACATCCCCGTCCGAGAAGTCGATGGCCCGCCGCAGCCCTGCCATGAACGCCTGCGCGTTGTCCGCCAGCGAGGAGAACCGCTCCGCCAGCGCCAGCAACAGCAGATGCACCGCCGCCGGATCCGGATCGCCCTCCCACGCCAGCACCCCCAGCGACCGCAACTGCTCGGCGATGTCCCCGAGCGCCACCGACTGCAACGCCCCCCGCCGCCCGATCGCCTCCTCGTAAAACGCGATCGCCTGCTCCGCCGCGTACCCCTCCACCGTCAACTGGAACAAAAACCGCTTCCGATGAAAGTCCTCCACCGACGTGACCCGCCCCGTATCGGCGTCGGCCCGCAGATTCCCCCACTCGACAAGCTTCTCCATCACCTGCGCCACCTGCGCATCCCCCACCTGAGCGCCCTCCCCGTCACTCCCCCCACGCATCTCCGCCGCGACATCCTCAGGCCGCAGATGCACGATGAACCGCTCCTTGGCCCGCGCGAACGTCCGCAGAACCCGCCGATAGAGGAGCGCGTTGGGCGCACTCAGATGCGCGAACGGCTGAGGATCGGCATGAGCCCCCTGTGACAGCTCAATCACCTAACCCAGTCTGCCGCATGTCACCCGCGGACAATGACCCATTCACCCTCCAACCGGTCGCTTGAACCACCCCCACCACGTCTCCCTCCCTCCAGGTCCTGGGCGGCCGGCTCGGGGCGATGCGGAGGGACTCCGGCTGACGGGTCAGGGAACGCAGCGGCAGCGTACGAGGGGGAGGTGCTGTAGCTCGGCCGCCAAGTCTCTGCTCGGAGCCGGGAAGGGCGGGGCGAAGAGACAACCAGTGAAGGTCGGTGAGGCGGCGTGCGTGGACATCGTGCGGCCGTCGAATAGGTCCGCGATGGCGGACACGAGAGCTTCGGCCCGCTCTCTGACGGAGGAGCCGGGAAGGTGGAACTGATCGTTCAGTTCGGTCACCAGGTTACCGGCCTTCCATGCGTTGGTCTTCTCGACGTTCACGCCCAGCCATGTCTCTACTGCTCCAGCAAGGCGAAGGCCACCGACAGTGGTCGAGGATGGATCGTTGGCGGCTGCCCGCAGCACCTCCCACGCCGCTTCGTCGCGGCAGGCGGCCTTCACGAACTCGTTTCCCACTCTGCCATGGGCATCGCCATCCCAGATCACCACGTGCGGGATTTGGAACATCGAGAGAGTTGCGGCGGCACGATGCAGCTCGTATTTGCCGAACGCGTCCAGTACCCCGACGTTGGTGCCTATCCGCTGAAGGAGGCCCTTCGAGCGGAGCCAGGTGAGGAAGGCGGCGTCACTGAATCCTTCGACGACGATCACGCGGTCGGCGAAGAAGGCGGCGGCCCGCTGGCCGTCCAGTTCGTTGAGCAGGCGGGCGTGCCGCAGTTCCCGGGATCGGGCGGGTTGCACGCGCTTGAAGCAGTACTGGGCGGCCTGGGCGTATCTGCTGCGCTCATCGATGCGGCCAAGTGCAAGCTCGACGGCAAGGGGCGGCAGAGAAGTGGCGGACACGGCGTCGCCGGAACGGCGTAGCCGTACGATCGACTCGATCCCGTTGGCCGCCGCGGCGAGCATGGTGGGGTCGTGGGTAGTGATGGTGACCGCCGTACCAGGGCTCGACGACAGCTCGCCCAAGTCCCCGGCGAGGCTCGCGATCTGCGCGGGATGCAGGTAGAGCTCGGGTTCTTCGAACACCACCCACCGCAGGCCGGAGGCCTTGGCATGCCCGGCCCGGCCGCGAAGCTCCGCGGCCATCTGGATGAGCCCGATGATGATCGCGCGTTGCACCCCCATGCCTTGGGCCTCCATGGGCATGTCCTGGCCGTCGGCGGTGAGCCGCAACTCGACGAAGTGGCGCAGGATCGTTCCGGGTGTCGGCTCGGCGAAGGCGATCTCCGGCTTCAGGTTCCACGGGTGCAGGACCTTCCCGAGCCTCCCCGACATGACGGTGGCCGGATTCTCCCGGGCGAGCAGCGCCTCCTTGAGCCGGCCGAGACTCGTTTCGACCTCGCGTACGGCGTGCTCGACGCGCTGCCCGGACGCGGAAGCCGTCAGGATGTCGTGGAGCGGCGAGGGACCGGCCAGCGTGGTGTAGTCGGACAGCCGCGCGGCGGCGGGCACGTAGACGCAGCGCCCGATGGCGGGCGACAGCCAGGCGACGGACGCCTCGCCGCGGCGGATCGCGTGGTACCCACCGGTGCGCCCACCGTCCCCCGTGTCGAAGGAACGCCGGACGGTCAGGGTGGCACCGTCGGCGTGATCGGTGAGCTCTTCGGCCTCCTCGTCGTCCAGTTCGTACTCGACCTCCACGAAGTGGCCCCCGCGAGCGGACCACCACGGCACGTCCCTGCGCGGCTCCCAGCTGAGATCGCCGTAGAAAAGGCGGATGGCGTCCAGCACGCTGGACTTTCCGGCGTTGTTCGGGGCGATGAGAGCGGTGAACGGACGTAGATGAATCTCAAGGTCACGGATCGCGCGGATGTTCTGGACGCGAAGCCGCACGGGACGCATTCAGCCCTCTTCCAGAAACGAGCTCGGCGTGCCGTGATAGGAGATGTACAGAACATCCCTCGCCCGAGTACTCGCCACGAAAAGCAGGCACCTCTCCCGCTGGGTATCACGCTCGTGCACCTTGGGGTCCTCCTCCTGCGGCGTGATCGCGGCGCGCATCGGGACGACTCCCGCCCGGACGCCGATGACGGCGACACAGCGGAACTCCCGGCCTTTCATGCCGTGCATGGTGCCTGTCCGCAAGGCGTCCGACGACACGTCCGACTCCAGATCCACCCATTCGATCCCCCCGGTGTGCAAGGCCCGCCGGGCCGCCCGGATCAGCTCGTTGGACCGGGACGCGACCCCGATCGCGGCGAGCTCGACGCCTTCGGCCTGCCAGCTTCGGATCTGGTCGACGAGGGCGGCGAGCTCCTGATCCTGGTCGGCGAAGGCCCGGACGACCGGTCGGCGGCCGTTGGTCGGCGAATGGAATCCGGCGAGGTCGTCGGAGCCGCCATCCAGTCCCGCGGCGAGATGCCCGCCCAGCTTGGGCGTCGCCCAAGTAAGGATCTGCTGCGTCGTCCGGTA
Organism: Sphaerisporangium aureirubrum; assembly: GCF_042658925.1. Taxonomy (NCBI): domain Bacteria; kingdom Bacillati; phylum Actinomycetota; class Actinomycetes; order Streptosporangiales; family Streptosporangiaceae; genus Sphaerisporangium; species Sphaerisporangium aureirubrum. The sequence goes on along the minus strand of NZ_JBHSRF010000004.1, from coordinate 190,816 downwards.
GGAGATCTTCAGCTTGTGGCTCCGCCCGCGCACGCTCACACCCAGCGAAGCGAGCGACACCCGATGGTCGTAGATCCGCTGGTGAGGGTCACCGACGAGGAACAGGTCATCGGGCCCGGACGCGACGACGGCCCGCAGCAGCCGCCAGTGCGCGGGATGCAGATCCTGCGCCTCGTCGACCAGGACATTGCGGTACGCGAAGGCTTCGCCCTTGGCGAGTTCCTCGGCGGCGAGTTCGCACAACTGAGGCAGGACCCATTCGCCGCGGGTGGTCAACCCGGCGGTGACCCGCTCGACGGCCGCCCACACGAGATGACGCTGCCCCCGGGAGAGCGACCTCCCCCTGCCGGGGCGGTCGCAGCCGAGGTACTGCGGGAGAGAGGAGATCCGCTGGGGAAGGATGACCCGCAGCCACTCCTCCTGGAGAAACCGGGCCGTGAAGGGGGCGTGCACAGCCTTGGCGGCGTCCGAGAAGCGACTGAGCAGGGTGCGGTCGTCAATGATCGCGGGCTCTCGTCCGTGCGCTCGCTTGACGATTTCGTACGCGAGGGCGTCGACGGTGGACACCCGGATACGATCGAGCACCTCGTCGTCCCGGATGAGCAACCTGAGCTGCGAGCGCAGCGCGCGGGCGAGGCTCCGGCTGAAGGTGGTGACGAGAACGGGCGTGCCGGACCGTCCCGCCCACCGCTTGGCCAGGTAGTGCGCACGGTGCAGCAGGGTCACCGTTTTGCCGGTGCCGGGCCCACCGGTGACCAGGACGGGGCCGGTGTAGCGGTCCCGATAGGCGAGGGACCGCTGGGCCGGGTGCAGGAAGATCCGCCAGGCGTCGATGGGGTGCGCCAGGATCTCCCGCCAGTCGTCGGCGTCGTCGACGAGGACGACGTCCGATGGGCTGCGGCGCATGGCGGTCGCCAGGTCGGCGGGGTCGACGGGAGCACCCATCTGCTCCACCTGGTAGGCCTTGACCTCCGCGTGCGCCTGCGCGTACGACGTCCCGGAGGCGAGGGCGAGCAGCGCCTCGAACTGTAGCTCCGGGATGAGCCTCTGCAGCGCGATGAGATGGTCGCGGGTCACGATCAGCCGGACGAGTTCCGTGATCTCCGGGTCGATGCCCAGTTCGGCCAGCTGGTCCTCGCCAACGTGCCCGAACAGACGCGCATCGGTCGCCTCGGCCTCGCGGTGCAGCGCGGCACGGAAGTGCTCCAGCCCTGTCTCGTGCCGCAGCTCCAGCACGCCGGTCACCAGGTTGACGCTGGCCCGCATGGTCACCGCGAAGCGGACGGCCTCATCGTGGGTGAGGATCGCGAGCAGCAGGTGGAGGCCGTCGCCGGACGCGAGGAGCACGCCGTACGTGCCGCCGGAAAACCGGAAGAGCCTGATCCGCGGGTCTCTGGCCCGCGGCACCATCTCCAGCCGCCCGTGCCCGCCGATGGTAAATGCGGCAATAGCGTCATTGATCGATTTTTGTGTGGACTTGTCGAGTTTGCTGTAGTGCTGCAACGCCTCACGGGTCAGCCCGAGTCGCGGCACAGCGGCCTTCCTTCCTCGACGGTCCCCAGGCCGAACCCCTGATCGTTCGCTGGAACCTGATTGACGTTAACCATCCCAGTGAAAGATATTAAGGCGTTTCATGTGGCCTTTGCGGAAGGTTATTTGCCAGTGGGCGGTCACCGGTGCGAGACGTCGCCGAACCGAATACCATTTGTGGCCCCCGGAACCCCGACGACGAGGAGGCCGCACGTGGCGACGCAGGCAGCGGAGCGGGCACAGGACGGCCTCCCCGCGCAGGGACAGCTGGTCACGGTGCGCAACCGCCCGTGGATCGTCGCCGACGTGCTGCGCAGCAGCGTGGCCAGCAGCGATCCGCACATCGCCACCGGCTCCCCCGAGCATCTGGTGACGCTGGTCAGCGTCGAGGACGACGCCCGCGACGAGGAGCTCCGGGTCGTCTGGGAGCTCGAACCCGGCGCGGTCGCGCACGAGCAGCAGGCCCTGCCCAGCCCGGAGCACGGCTTCGACGACCCCGAGTCACTGGACGCCTTCCTGGACGCGGTCCGCTGGGGCGCCATCGCCTCAGCCGACAAGACGGCACTGCAAGCCCCGTTCCGGTCCGGCATCGAGATCGCGCCCTACCAGCTCGACCCGGTGGTGCGCGCCCTGTCCATGCCGCGCACCAACCTGCTCATCGCCGACGACGTGGGCCTCGGCAAGACCATCGAGGCCGGGCTGGTCATGCAGGAGCTCATGCTGCGCCACCGCGCCCGCACCATGCTGATCGTCTGCCCCGCCAGCCTCACCCTCCAATGGCGCGACGAGATGCGCGACAAGTTCGGCCTGGACTTCCGCATCGTCGACAGCGCCCTGCTCAAAGATCTGCGCCGCACCCGCGGCCTGTACACCAACCCGTGGAGCCACTATCCGCGCCTGATCGTCAGCATCGACTGGCTCAAGCGCACCCGGCCGATGCGGCTGCTGCGCGAGTTGCTGCCCCCGATGCCCCGGTACCCGCGCGCGTTCGACCTGCTCGTGGTGGACGAGGTGCACACGTGCGCCCCCGCCGGCCGTGGCGCGTACGCGGTCGACTCCCTGCGCACGACCGCGATCCGTGAGCTCGCCCCGCACTGCGAGCACCGGCTGTTCCTGTCCGCCACCCCGCACAACGGCTACCGCGAGTCGTTCACCGCCCTGCTGGAACTTCTGGACGATCAGCGGTTCGCCCGTGGCGTGGAGCCCACCCAGGAGCAGCTCGCCAGGGCGATGGTCCGCCGTCTCAAGAGCGAGCTACCACCGCGCTGGGACGGCTCGGCCGAGTTCCCCGAGCGGCGCCTCGACTACCTGGAGGTCGACTACTCCGCCGCCGAGCGCACGGCCCACGAGCTGCTGACCAGGTACGCCGCGTCCCGATCGGCCGGCTCGGGACGAGCGGCGCCGGACTTCGTGGTCAGCCTGCTGAAGAAACGGCTGTTCTCCTCCCCCAAGGCGTTCGCCGAGACCGTCGAGACACACCTCGCAACCATGTCGGCGAAGGAGGACGCCTTCGCCAAGGAGGCCGAGCGCGCGCCGGGCGCCAAACTCCTCCGGCCGCTCATCGACACCCTGGACGAGACCGCCGACGACGACGAGGCGTACGGCGCCGCCGCCGAGGCCGCCCTCACCGCCGCGCGCCAGATGATGCGCCCGCTCACCGCGGAGGAACGCGACCTGCTCAAGCGGCTGCTGAGCTGGGCCCGCGACGCCCAGGACCGGCCGGATGCCAAGTTCTCCGCCTTCCGCGCCTGGCTCGACCCGCTGCTGCGGCCGGGCGGCGAATGGAACGACGAGCGCGTCATCGTCTTCAGCGAGTACCGCGACACCCAGCGCTGGCTGCACGAGCAGATGCTGGCTGCGGGCTACCCCGTGGACCGCATCGAGCTGCTGTACGGCGGCCAGGACCGCGACGACCGCGAACGCATCAAGACCGAATTCACCGAGGCCCCCGGCCCGAAGAACCCCGTCCGGATCCTGCTGGCCACCGACGCCGCCAGCGAGGGCATCAACCTCCAGCGGTACTGCCACCGGGTGCTCCACTGGGAGATCCCCTGGAACCCTAACCGCCTGGAGCAGCGCAACGGCCGCGTCGACCGGCACGGCCAGCCCGCCGACAAGGTGGAGATCCGGCATTTCGTACCGCGTGGCTGGGAGAGCGCCGTCCCCGGCGCCTCGGAAGGCTCACTGGAGGACGAGCTGGCCTTCCTCTGGATCGCCGCCAGAAAGGTCGACCAGATCCGTGAGGACCTCGGCAGCGCGGGCGACATCATCGCCGCCCGCGTCGAGGAGAAGATGCTCGGCAAGCGGGTCGACTGGCGGGCCGCCGACACCGAGATCGCGGCCAGGGCGTCCCGGGCGCGGCTCAAGGTCGAGCGCGACCTGGCCCGCGACCTGTCTCGGCTGTACGACGCGCTGCACGACAGCCGCACCGAGCTGAACCTCACCCCCGCCACGGTCGAGCGCGTCGTCCGCACCGCGCTGCGCCTGGCCCACCGCAAGGACCTGATCCCCGCCGAGGCGCCGGACGGCGTCCCGGCCCTCTGCTTCCGGCTGCCCGAGTTGCCCGGCGCATGGGCCCAAGCCCGCAACGATGGGCTGCTTCATCCGCTCACCGGCGAGGAGCGCCCCGTCACCTTCGACACCGACGCGGTGAAGGGCCGCACGGACGTCGTCCTGCTCCACCTGGGGAGCCGCCTGGTCCAGATGTGCATGCGGCTGCTTCGCGCCGAGCTGTGGGCCAACGCCTCCGGCACGTCCGCCCTAGCGACCGGACCCGGCACCGGCGGCGCCAAGCTGTCCCGGGTCACCGCCCGCGTCGTGCCCGGGGACGTGCTGCGGGTCCCCGCGGTGGTCGCCCACGGCCGCGTCGTCATCACCGGGTCCGCCGGTACCCGCCTGCACGAGGAGATCGTGTACGCCGGTGGCCTCATCGAGACCGGCAGGCTGGCCCACACCCGGGAGGCCGAGATCGCCGAGTGGCTGGCGGCGGCCTCCGAACAGCCGGTGCCGTCACAACTCCGTGACAAGCTCACCGAGCTGTGGCCCGCTCTCGCCGAGCCGCTGCGCAAGCGTCTCGCCAACCGGGCCGAGCAGCGAAAGCGGAGCATCCGTATCTTGCTGGAGAAACGCTGCGAAGAGGAGGTCACCGCGATCGAGGCGGTCCTCGACGAGCTGGAACGTTCGATCCAGGTCGCGCTCGGCGAGACCACGCGCTGGCAGCAGCCCACCCTGTTCGAGGACGAGCAGCAGGAGCAGCGCGACCAGCTCCGCAAGGACCACGAGGCACTGAAAGAGCGACAGCGGACCATCCCCGGCCAACGCGCCGACGAGGCCGAGGCGCTGCGCCGCCGCTACGCCGACCCGAAGGAGCGTTCCTTCCCCGTGTCCGTCACCTTCCTCGTCCCCGCCGCGCTCGCGCACGCCGCCGCCCGAGGTAACCGATGAGCGCCCGTACGGCACCCGTCCGAGGCCGGCGCGGGCGTGCACCGATGGTCCCGGCGGCGGAGCAGCACGCCGACTGGCTGCGGCTGCTCCGGCCCGACGGCCCGTTCCTCACCGTCAGCGTGCTCACCGACGTCATGGAGCACGGCCTGGACGTCGTCCCGGCCGAGGTCACCGCCCGGCTGCGCCAAGCCTGGCTGGAGGTGCAGGCCGCCCCTGACCTGCTGCGCCCGGCCTGGGTCGACCTGATCTTCACCGAGCTGCTGCGCTGGCCCGCCGGAGTGCTCGCCGCCGACGCCCGACTCCCCGACGAGCTGCGCTCCTGGGGCGGCGACCAGGCGCGCCCCGACGCCGTCGTGTACGGCCCCGACCCTGTCGCCAGCCGGGCGGAACGGCTGCTGGTCTACCGCCGTCCCTGGGACGAGTCGCTGACCCAGGCGACTCGTGACCGGCCGTCGATGATCGAGCAGGCGGCGCTGCTGTGCCGCCGCCGTGGCGTGCCGTTGGCACTGCTCACCGACGGCAGGTTCTGGGTGCTGGTCCACGCCAAACAGGGCGCCCCCACCAGCACAGCCGTCTTCGACGCCGACCTGTGGCTGGAGGAGCCCGCGCTGCTGCGCGCCTTCGCCTCCCTACTCGGCATGTCCCGCCTGCTGCCCCCGCCGACCCAGCAGGACGGCACCCCGTCGACGTCCCTGGCCGGGCTGTTCGAGCGTACGGCGCACGCCCAGACCCAGGTCACCGACACCCTCGGCGACCAGGTGCGGCAGGCCGTCGAGCTGCTCGTCGGCGAGTTCGCCCGTCTCGACCGCGAGTCCAGCGGCGCGCTGCTCGCCGACGTCCCCGAACGGCAGATCTACCGGGCCACGCTCACCGTCATGATGCGGCTCGTCTTCCTGCTGTACGCCGAGGAGCAGCGCCTGCTGCCGATCCTCGACCCGGTCTACGCCGCCGGGTACGCCGTCTCCAGCCTGTACGCCCAGCTCGACGAGGCCCATCACCTGCACGGCGACGAGATCGCCGACCGCCGCCCGGCCGCCTGGCCCCGCCTGCTCGCCCTGTTCACCGCCGTACACCGAGGCTGCAATCATCCCGACCTGCGCATCCCCGCCTACGGCGGCTCACTGTTCGACCCGGCGAAGTTCCCCTGGCTGCCGGCGCTGAAGGTCACCGACCGGGTGATCCACCGCATCCTGGACGCGCTGCTGCTGCTCAAGCAACGCGGCCGGACCCCCGAGCGGTTGTCCTACAAGGGCCTCGGCGTCGAGCAGATTGGCCATGTGTACGAGGGCCTGCTGGAGTTCTCCTGCAAGAAGGTCGCCGAGCCGTACGTAGGCCTGATCGGCAAGCTGGAGCCGGAGGTACGACTCGCCGAGCTGGAAGCCGAACACGCCAAGGGCGAGGAGTCGTTCACCGCGTGGCTGAAGAAGGTCTGCGCGGTCAGCCCCACCGAACTGCGCAAAGCCCTGGCCTACCAGCCCGAGACCCGCGAGATCGGCGACCTCGGCTCAGCCTGCGACAACGACGCCGCCCTCGCCGCCCGCACCCGCCCGTTCCTCGGCCTCCTCCGCCGCGACCTTCGCGAAATCCCCACCGTCTTCCCCACAGGCTCGGTCCTGTTCACCCAGGTAGGCGACCGCCGCGCCACCGGCACCCACTACACCCCCCGCCCCCTGGCCGACGAGGTCGTCGAACACACCCTTGCCCCCCTGGCGTACTCCCCCGGCCCCGCCGAGGGCGCCGAGCCCTCCGTCTGGCAGGCCAAACCCTGGAAGGAGTTGCTGAAACTCAAGGTCGTCGACCCCGCCATGGGCTCCGGCGCCTTCCTCGTCTCCGCCTGCCGCTACCTCGCCGACCGCGTCATAGACGCCTGGGAACGCGACGGCCTCCCCCGCGAGGTCGAGTCCGCCGTAGGCTCCGAGTACGACCGCGACACCCTCCACCTCCACGCCCTACGCCTGGTCGCCGCCCGCTGCATCTATGGCGTCGACCGCGACGACATGGCCGTCGAACTGGCCAAGTTGTCCCTTTGGCTGGTCACACTTGCCAAGGACAAGCCGTTCGGCTTCCTGGACCACGCCCTGCGCTGCGGCGACTCCCTGGTCGGGTTGGTCTCTGAATCCCAGGTCATCGCCTTCCACCTCGACCCCGAGCGCGGGTGGACGCTAAATAACCGACTTGCCGGAACCATCGATGAAGTGGCTAAGTCGGTCCTCACTGAGGTGACCGAACTCCGTGAACACATCGAGTCCACCGCAGTCAACGACGCTCGCGAAGCCGAGGAGAAAGCTGATCTCCTCGGCCGCGCCGACGGTCTCGCTGAACGGCTTCGCTTAGCCGCTGACGCGGTTGCGGGAGCAGCCCTGTCCACAGCAGGTAAGAGCGAGGATATATTTGACTTGCGCCTGAACTCGATCGCGGACGAGGTCATGGCGGGGCTCGGCGGAAATGTTGTCAAAGAGGCGACCGCTCGCACGACAACTGATTTCTGGCTCCGGGGTGAGTCCCGCTCCGAACCGATTCGTCCTCTGCACTGGCCGTTGGAGTTCCCCGAAGTTATGCGCGGTGGCGGCTTCGACGCAGTCGTGGGTAACCCACCATTTATCGGCGGCAAGCGTATCAGCGGCGCTCTCGGTATCGATGTTCGTGAGTATCTTAAGCAGCATGTCGCGGGGAATAAACCAGGCCACGCCGATCTATGTTCGTATTTTTTGTTGCGTAATCACACTGTCGCACCCACAGGCAGAGTGGGGATCATCGCCACTAATACGATCACACAGGGTGATACACGAGAGATTGGCCTAGATCAACTCCGCGAAAGGGGCTGGTCAATATATCGAGCGGTTAAGTCGCAACCTTGGTCCGGCACGGCGTCACTTGAGGTGTCTCTATTGTGGTCTGGACGACCCCGACGAAGAGAGCTTCGAATATTGGATGGAGTTGAGGTCTCCGAGATTACCCCCTCACTGGATAAAAGCTCTCGCCTGAACGGAAACCCTAGACGCATTACCGATAATATCGATCTATCATTCCAAGGCTGCATCATCCTTGGAATGGGATTCATCTTGAATCCTGCAGAAGCCCAGGAGTTAATCGAGAGAAATCCACGCAATGCGCAGGTTATTTTTCCTTACCTAAATGGCGAAGATCTGAACTCTCGTCCCGACCATTCCGCAAGCCGGTGGGTGGTCGACTTCAACGACATGACAGAAGAAGAAGCACGTAGGTATCCTGATTGCTTTACCATCATCGAACAAAAGGTGAAGCCAGAACGGCAGCGCACAAAACCCGACGGCAGTTTCGCCCTCCGCAAACCGCTCCCACAGCGGTACTGGCAGTACGCAGACAAACGACCCGCTTTGCGCAAGGCTGTAGCAGGTTTTGATCGAGTGCTGGCTATTGCTCGAGTCAGCAAGACCGCGATGGCGTCTTTCGTCCCGACCGATCAAGTATTGAACGACAAGATAGTGGTTTTTGCGACCGATCGTTCCGCAGATCTATCCCTGATCAGCTCGGCACTCCACACGGAATGGGCGTGGAGGTACTCAGGAACACTAAAGGCAGACCTTCAATACGCACCCTCCGACTGCTTCGAGACGTTTACGCGGCCAAATTCGACAGAACAGATGAAGAAAGCCGGCGATGAGCTCTTTGATTATCGTAGTCAGCTCATGGCGGAACGGCAGCTTGGACTGACCGCTCTCTATAATCTAGTAAACGACCCATCCGAGCAGAACTCGATGATTCAACAAATCCGGGAATTGCATGTTGGGATCGATGAAGCAGTACGGCAAGCGTATGCGCTCGATGAGGAGTCTGACCTTGGCATCAGAGAGTACGAGTCCAATAATTCGAGTTCGCCACTGCCCGCCTGGCCGGAAATCATCCTCGACCATGGATTCCACGACCATGGCCATGGGGTGCGCTGGACGATCGGGCCGCAAGCGCGTTTGGATGTGCTCGATAAACTTCTCGCGCTGAACTTCTACCGTTACAGGCAGGAGGAGCTAGTCGGCCTACATTCAGGAAGGAAGTCTGCCAAGGGTACGCGCGTCAGATCTTCCGCTGCTCCGATACCGAACGCGGACGGGGTTGACGAGCCGCTCGACGCTCTGTTCCCCCCACCGGACGCGCTCTTCTGAATCCAGGTCACGAGGACTTGGGGGTGCCGTTCGGCCAGACACATGGCGACGAGACTCCCAGCAGGAGGACGTCGTCACCGGTCCGGCCGAGCGCAAGTAGGAAGTCGTCCGGTTTAGAGTGGGCGGTTAAATTGAGCCCATTTTTCGAAATACCCTCAATACTGTATCTCTGTCGCTGCCAGTACTCCTTGATCTGCCTCGCAACCTCGCCGATTTTTTCGCCTGGAATGTCGCGGAGGTAGTAACCTCGGTCGACTATCACGCGCTCTTCAGATCCGCCGTCGGTGGGGTTGAGGCATTTCTTGAGGTTGAGGCTAGGCCGATCTAGCTCGAGACGGGGTTTGGGTGTGAGCGCAGCCACCGTCCCGTTGATGAGTTGTTCGACACGGGTGAGCGCTTGAGCTTGAGTCATGGTGGGTTTATCGACGTCTCCTCCTACAAGACCACAGCCTATGGCGAGAACTGCAATGATCGTGATCATGGAGATGAGGCGTGGCATCTATCCTCCAGCCGACGCCAGGGCGGGCGGTGGAGACGTCGGTTTTGGAGTCGGTTCGGAGAATGGGATCAAATCGTCATACTGTCCGTTGATCAGATGCCCGATATTCCACATGGATGCCGACCGTACTTCCTCCAGATCCCAGTAACTGGAGTGGGCCGGGAAGGCATATGTAGGATGGCCGGTGCGTGGTACGTAGAATTGGTTGGCGCCGAACTTCTTGCTGCTGGGGTCGGTGCCGAAGGGTCCTGTGCCGGTCATGGCTCCGGAGATAACGGCGGACAAGATGCCAGGTACGTCGAGGCGTCCGCCACTCAGCGGGCCGAAGGAACCTAGATCACCTACTGGGTCGTCGGGGGCTTCACCCACCCATACCGAACCCACACCCAGCCTCGGCACGCAAGGCTCCGACACCAGGACTGCCGACGAAGATCAACTGATCGGCGAAGGACTTGGGGCGTAGGCGGGCGGCCAGGCCGGTCACAGTGGAGCCGTAGCTGTGACCTAGGACGGTGAAGCGGGCGTCGGTGGCTGCCTGGTGAGCGGCGTGCAGGCCGACCGCGAAGGCGGCCAAGGCCGGGGCGCCTGCTTCGGCGTCCTCCAGAGTGGCGGGGGTGTGCTTTGGGCCGGCTGATCCCCATTGCGGGGCCGCGTAGCCCAGCCAGGCGATTGAGGCGACCTTTGTGCCGGATTTGGCGAAGGAGTTCGCCTGGTCCCACATCGTGGCGACGCGGCGGGCGTCACCGTCGCCGAAACCGTCCAGTTTGGTGCCGGTGCCGGGGACGTAGGCGACGATATTGTCGGCATCGTCGGGGTTGCCGAAGGAGATCGCGGTCTTGCCCAGGCCGCCTAGTTCCAGTTGCAGGAGGTACGCGTGGGCTCGGCTGTTCTGACCGCCGAGAGACAGGCCCATCTCCACGGAGGCAATCTGGCGCATCCTCAGCTCCAATTCCTTGATCGCCTCCTCGGCCTCCTCCGGTGACTGCGCGCGTAATCGGGTCAGTTCCGCACTGATGCTGGACTTCTGATCGGCAAGGTATCTCCGGTTGCCCTGGTCCCTGATCAGGGAGGGGAGGCCGTTCAGGCTGCCGATCAACTGAGGGAATCGGCTCGTCAAGCGCTGATGGGCAGTGGGGCTCAGTTGTCGCCACCATACGTTCAGGCGGCTTGCCAACGCCGGATCCTTGCCGGTGTTCTGTAGCGCGACCAGTGCCTTATGGGCAGCCGCGTCGCCGTTGGCCGCTGCTGTCGTGAGCTTCATAACGCCGGACGGGTCGGCTGCATGACCGCCGAACAGGCCAAAGGCCGCCATCCTTTGGGGGCCATGCCTGACTTGTGCTCTTGCTGGATTGCGGACAGCCGACGCCGTAGACCCCCCAACTGCTCCTGCGCCCATTCCCCGGCGGCGCCGACCTGCTTGCCGGAGGTCGCGGGTAGGAAGACGGCGGAGAATTCGCCCGACAGCCGTTGACCCGCGCCGGGTAATCGTTGTCCGGCCTGTTGCAGGTCGGCTACGAGACGTTCCATCGCGGTGACGCCATGCCGGAGAAGCCGGTCGGGGTCGCGGACATCACGCTGATCGAGGTGGTGAACGCTGGGAGCTGTGGGGTCTGGCCGCCGAGTTGGCGGATGCGGGCCGCCAGTTGCTCGGTCGCGTGCTGGAGGGCTTGCTGCATGGTCGTGCGGTGCCCGGCCAGGGCCTGGGCGAAGGCGGGAGCGCCGCCGCCGACCCACGCGTTGGCGGCCATGCACCGCATGGGGGGAACTAGGGTCCGAGCGTGTTCATCGGCCAGCCGGATCACCCGCGATAAGGCGGCCTCCAATTCCGGCGTCCCACCCGTCGCCACAAGGTGTCAGAATCCCATGCGGATCGGATATCTCGCAACGGTACATAGCAAAGCGATGTGTCAGGCGAATCATGCGGAATTCTCCCGAATGTCCATGCCGTCCTGACTGCAATGCGGTACAGCGAATCGGCTACGTATCAGCCGAAGTTTCGGGCGGGCTCCAGGCCCAGCACCTCGCGGAACTCGGCGACAGAGAGGCGAAGCTCCTGGTCACGGGGTACTGCACGGAGCACTATTCGGCCGGTCTCGATGATGTGCCGACTGCGGTAGGCGAGCGTGAGTACACCGATCACCGTCGCCGCTTGACGCAGCCCCTCATCGACGCCGCCCCGCACGACCGTAGAGAGTGCTCCATGGAGTTGGACGTTCGCCCGATACTGGTATTCCGGGACGAACTTCAGGCCGTTCCCCTGCGGCGGCGACACCCAGCTTTCCGCGAGGTGGATCTGGTCCGGCTTCCAGAAGCCGTACCGGTCAGCGATGACGCCCTTCTCCGCCTGGACGACGCGGTCCTGCTGCTGTCGGAGGCGGCGACCAACTCCCTGGTGCACACCGACTCGGCCATCATCGGCGTCACCGTGGTCACCGAACCCAACGGCGACGTCCGCGTCGAGGTCTCCGACCAGGGCGCGCAAACCTTACCGGGCATCCATCCACACCCCGACGACGAACCGGCCTCCTCCGGCCGCGGCATCCGCCTGATCCGCGCCCTGTCCTCCCGATGGGGGTTCGCCGAACAGCGCTCTCAGTCCGTCCTCTGGTTCGTCCTCTCCACACCGGAGCCCGGCGACCCGCCCCACGATCCCGCAGGCGCGTCACTGTGCTCCTGGTAGATCATGAAGATCCGCGAGATCTTTGCGATGATGACCGTAACGTCGCCTGGATCGCGAGAGGAGGTGAAGCAGATGTCCTACAGTCCGAAGCTCGCCGCGGCATTGTCGGGTGCGACGCTTCGCCAACTCGCTCACTGGCGCAAGGCCGCCTCCGGCCGTGGAGCTGTACTGACGCCGGAGCTCTCAGACGTAAGGCCGATCCTCTACTCCTTCCGGGATGTCGTGGCCCTTCGGACATGCGTCAAGCTCCGCAACGACACGTCCTTGCAGAAGATCCGCCGGGCTCTGGACACGCTCCGCGATGGTCTACAGGAGCGCGAGCACCTCTCGGCTTACCGGCTGGTGGCCGACGGCAGCACCATCTACCTCGTCGAACCGGACCAGGCGACCGATCTCGTAGGCCGGAAGGCGAACGTGGTCATCCACCAGATGGTAGACGTGCTACGTCCCTTCTACCGCGACGGCCGGCACATTCCCGACCTGCTCCGGCCACGTGAACACGTGACCGTGGACCCGGCGGTCCGTGGCGGGGTCCCGGTGATCGAGGGCACTCGGATCCCTTATGACGAGGTCGCGGCACTGCTGCGCGACGGCGTTCCGGCCGAACGGATCTCCGACTACTACCCGAGCGTCACGGCCCCGGCCGCGAGGGATGCGGCCGACTTCGCCGACTACGTCGACAGCTACGAGCCTCCTCGGGAGCACCGTGAGGCTGCTGCTGGATGAGAACGTCCCCATTCCGCTCCACCGGGTGCTCTCCACGTTCATCCTGACCCACGAGATCGTTCATCTCCTCGAACTGCAGGGCTGGTCGGGAACGCGTGATGAGTATCTTTATCCTCAAGCGGCAGCCGAGGGGTTCCACGTGGTCTTGACCAACGATGGCCGGCAAATGCAGCGCCCGCGGGAGGTCGCGGCCATAGCGGCCTCCGGTGTGCACCGAATCGAATACCCACACAAGCACCGCGGCTTGGCGGGAATGGGCATTGCGATCGCCACGGTCGCAGCGGGATTACCCAGTGCTCTCACCATGCTGGAAGAGGCCGACGGCCAGCGGCTGATCACATTGCGGGGAGTCGACCCGACTGCGGCAAGCCGTCTGCACGTGGTCGACCCCAAGGTATCTCCACCCAAGTTCTGGTTCACTGCCCTGTGAGGGGACATGCGAAGCTGATACGGCACACGGCCGCTGCCGTCAGATATCACGGAAAAACGCGGTGTCGACGGTTACATCCTCCACTTGGCGAATCGTGGTGCTGACGCCTAGCTCGTACTCCCTGAGCAGATCGCACAGACGCCGGCCGTCTATCAGGTCGATCGGCTTGGCGCCTGGACGCTTGGCCTCGAGCCTGGCTCCGGGGGTGAAAAGGCTAGTTGTGATCAAGAGGCCTCGTTCGCCTCTACCATCCAGCGAACCTCGGAAGTCACGCACGATCTCGGGTCCCACGGACTTGGTATAACGCTTGCACTGGAAGTAGACGCGGGAGCTGGTCAGTCTGTACCACGTCGTTCCGAAGCCGTCGATCCCACCGTCACCTGACCGATCGGTGACCTCCACGCCCTCGTAGCCGGCTCGACGCAAGAGGCGCCCGGCGAGACGTTCAAAGGCATACGGGGACAGCTTCATAAGGGCATCGAGCAGGACTTCCTGCCAATCCGGCTCGGGTGAGGGGGCAAGAGAGATCTGCTCGACGCGGAGTTTCTCAGTGGCTGTCGCTCCGTCGTCCACAGACACCTCAACCTCGACCTGTTCACTGGTCACAGGCCGTTCCACGCTCGATCGAGACGAGTCCGCTGATTCCTCTAGTCCTCGTGAATCTCGCATGCGTCGGGCATAGGCCTTATGGAGTGGCTCGATATCGGTTTCTTCGGCATTCTTGCCATCGGGGGTCAACGACCAGGACCCTCGGCTGCTGTTCGTGAGCAGGCCCATGCCTTTCAAATAGCTGCGGGCCCACGCGGTCCGATACTCGATCACACTTCGGGGTCCGTTCTTGTGCACAACAGATTGCTGCTCTTCCGAGAAACCCTGCCGACGATGCACCTCGGCGTCGATCTCGGTTATCGACGCAGAACCTCCAAGTGCGCGTACCGCTTCGAGAGTCGGCCAAAGAAGCTCTTTGTAAGTGGGAAGATCAGCTTTGCTCACGCCGACATGATGGCAGATCAGGCCGACAGATCGCGGGGCCAAGAGCGGAATGGGCCGGAATCGTCCCAAGCCGAGCCAACCTCGTACTGATGCGGCCGGTGATACTCGGTGCCGGAGCCGGGACAACTGTGGGCGGAATGTCGGGCAGGGCGCCTAGAGTCTTGCCTGTGACACAGCCATCAGCGGGCCATTCGGTACTCGCGGTCCCGGATGCGGCGGCGATCCGGGATGAGTTGCAGCGGCTCGTCGTTGACGATCTGCACGGGCCGTACGGGGACGAGGCTGAAGAGTTCGACGAGGATCCGACCGATCGTTACCTTCTCGGGCGGCTCGCACCGAGTGGGACACCGGTGCGGCCGGAGGAGTTGGACGAGCTCGCCGGGTCCGAACCGGTAGCGCCGGGTGAGGGGGATCCTGAGCCGTCCGCGCCCAACGTGCCGAGCATGGCGCCCTCGGCGCTTGGCTTCACCTGCTTCGTGGCCGGGGACACCGAGCGGCTGACGGTGACGGGCCACTGGGCGCGGTATGAGCGGACCGCCAGTGAAGAGACCGGGCGCATGATCTGGCGGCGGCTCCCGATGTCGGGCACCGGGGGCGTCAGACTGCACGAGGGCAAGCTGGGGCCAGTGCACCTCAACGGCGATCAGCCCGAGATCGTGGTGGAGGGCAGGGCCCGGCGCCACGAGGGCGGATGGCTGGTCTCGTTGTTCCTGGTCAACACCCAGACATGGCCCAAGACGCGCCGGGCCGAGCGGTGGATCTTCCAAGCCCGGTTGTCGGCAGCCGGAGAGGGCTTGGCGCCGATCTTCCTGCCAAGGCCGCAGCGGCAGTCCGGCGGGGACGCCGCAGACCGGGCCGAACAGCGGCGCCTGGCGATGGTGTACCGCATGACACCGGAGTTCGCGGTCGGACACGGCGTGGCTGTGGAGGCCAACGAACTGGTGGAAGCCGACCCGATGCGGGCAAGCGAGATTCGCACCGCGGCCGTACCGGATCATGAGATTCCCTTCACCGACGTGCCCGATGCCAAGAAAGATCCAGATCTGCCCGAGCTGGCCGACCTCGTGCTGGACATGAAGTCCCTCGCCGAGTTGAGCGACCGGCCGGGCGATGACCTGTCGGAGCTCACGGCGGCGTTGACACCGCTCGTCACCGGCTACCGCGCCTGGCTCGCCCATGCCGAGCGGTCCGCCGACGACCCGGGGCGCCACCTGGACGACTACCGGCGGGAGGCGCGAGACACGCTGAAGACGGCTCGCCAGGCGGCCGACCGGGTAGAGCGTGGCCTGCGGTTGCTCCTCAAGGACCCGGTCGCCCGTCGGGCGTTCGCCTTCGCCAACCGGGCGATGCACCTGCAACGTATACACAGCCTGGCCGCAGAGCGGCGGCGTGAGGACGACCGGCTTTCGCTGGAGCAGGCCGTCGAGTCGGTGGACCTGCCGAAGAACCGACGCTGGAGGCCGTTCCAGCTCGCATTCCTGCTGCTGAACCTGCCGTCGCTGGCCGACCCGCTACATCCCGAGCGATCCGCCGACCGGGAGAAGGCCGTCACCGACCTGCTGTGGTTCCCCACCGGTGGCGGCAAGACAGAGGCCTACCTGGGCCTGACCGCGTTCGCACTCGCTGCGCGGCGACTCCAGCCGGCGCTCGGAGGACTTGACGCGAGCGACGGGGTAGCGGTGCTGATGCGCTACACGCTGCGGCTGCTCACCATCCAGCAGTTCCAGCGAGCCGCCGCACTGATCTGCGCGTGCGAGACGCTGCGCCAGGCCGACGAGGCCGTGTGGGGGCACACCCCGTTCCGCATCGGCCTGTGGGTGGGTGGACGGGTCACGCCCAACACCACAGACAAGTCCGCCGACGCCGTGGCCGAGCTGCGTGGGGGCCGGGGGATGCGGAAGACGGTGGGCTCGCCACACCAGCTCACCTCGTGTCCGTGGTGCGGCACGAAGATCGAGGCGGGCAAGGACATCGTGGTGGACACCGTGCGCAGCCGCACCTTGATCCTCTGCCCGGATGTGTTCTGCCCGTTCAGTGGCTGGGCGAGCCAGAACGAAGGGCTGCCGGTCGTGGTGGTGGACGAGGAGATCTACCGGCTACTCCCCTCCTTGATCATCGGTACCGTCGACAAGTTCGCCCAGCTCGCCTGGAAGGGGCAGACGGCGACACTGTTCGGCCGGGCCACGCTGAGATGCGAGCGGCACGGCCATCTCACCGAGGACCTGGCCGTATCGGTTTGCGAGAGCCGTACCGGGCATGTTGCCAAGGGGGCGGCACGCGCCGCGAAGATCTTCCCGGCCGCGCCGCTACGCCCGCCGGACCTCATCGTGCAGGACGAGCTGCACCTGATCTCCGGCCCGTTGGGGTCGCTGACCGGCCTGTACGAGACGGCCGTCGACCGGCTCGCCTCCTGGGAGGGCAAGCCCGGCGAGCAGGTCAGGCCTAAGGTGATCGCGTCGACCGCGACCGTGCGGCGGGCCGCGCGGCAGATCGACTCGCTGTTCCACCGCAGCACGGAGGTGTTCCCCCCGCCGGGGCTGAACGCCGACGACAATTTCTTCTCCCGGCAGCGGGATCCGTCATCGCGGCCGGGGCGCCGTTATATCGGCGTATGCGCGCACGGGGTACGGATCAGATCGACACTGATCCGGGTCTACGTCGCGGTGCTCGGCGGGGCGCAGAAGCTCCACGAAAAGTACGGCCACAACGAGGTCACCGACCCCTACATGACCCTGGTCGGGTACTTCAACAGCCTGCGGGACCTGGGTGGCATGCGCCGTCTGGTGGAGGACGACATTTCCACCCGGCTCTCCCGCGCGGACGAACGCGGCCTGGCCCGCCGCTACGACCCGATGCTGCGCGAGCTGACCTCACGGCTCTCCTCCGGCGACATCCCAGAGATCCTGGACGGGCTCGGCGTTACGTTCACCGGAGAGCGGGCCAGGGGAGAGCGGCGGCCGATCGACGTGCTCCTAGCCACCAACATGATCGCGGTCGGGGTGGACGTGCCGCGGCTCGGCGTGATGGTGGTGGCCAACCAGCCCAAGTCCACGGCCGAGTACATCCAGGCGACCAGCCGCGTGGGCCGGGTCGCACCCGGCCTGGTGTTCATGGTCTACAACTGGGCACGACCGCGTGACCTGTCGCACTACGAGACGTTCGCGCAGTTCCACGGCACCGTCTATCGGCACGTGGAGGCGCTGTCGGTGACCCCCTTCGCGCCCAGGGCGATCGACCGGGGGCTGACGGGCGTGCTCATGGCACTGATCCGCAACCTGGAGGGCGCCTACAACGCCAACCTCTCGGCGCAGTCGTTCAACCGGCACAGCAAGCTCGCCGACCACGTGGTCATGTTCCTCAAGCGCCGGGCCGGTGAAGTCGTCGGTCACAACGAGGTGGGGCGCCAGGTGGAAGACCAGCTCCTCGCCCGGCTGGACCACTGGGACCGCAAGCGCAGGGAACCCGGCACCCGGCTCGCCTACGCCAAGCCATACCGCGTCGACGATGTGGTGGGCTTGCTACGTAAGCCCGAGGAGGGCAAGTGGGGCCTCACCACGTGCCCGACCTCGCTGCGCGATGTGGAGCCCGGCATCCGTCTCCTGCTGACACCCGACCCGGGTGTGGAGGAGATCCGGCAGTTCGAGGCGATCGAGACGGAGCAACCGGCCGAGACGGAGGAGGACGCGTGACCACTACCCCGGCCGCGCCGCTGCGCGTGGGCGAGTTGCGGCCGAGCCAGCTCCTGCACACCTACGGCGTCGGCTCGGTGCTCGACCTGCCGAACCTGTCCGTGACCGTCCTCGGCCTGGATTTCTGGGAACGGGGCCGGGCCACCGAGGTGATCGAGGATCGGCTGCTCGCCGCCGTGCGAGGCAAGCTCGGCGACCAGGTTGAGCAGTTGCGCACCCCCCCGTACATCCCCGAGACCGGCGACGTGTTCGACGAGTGGGCGCGCGTGGGGGTTCCTGTCACGCTGTTCCCCCAGTGGCTGCGCTGCTCCCGGCTCCAGTGCAACCGCCTGGCGCCCGCCTCCTCCGGCGTTTTCGAACTGATCCAGAACCCGTACCAGCCGGAGAAGACCCGCTACGTGCACGGCTGCAAGGGGCAGGGCGGCAGCCGGCCGGTCGCGGTGCCCGCGCGATTCGTGCTCGCCTGCCCGGAGGGACATCTGGACGACTTCCCCTGGGCCTTCTACGTCCATCGGGGGGTGGTGCCACCCGCCGATGAGGCCCACACCTACCGGCTGCGGGAACGAGGCACCACGGGCGAGGCGGCCAACGTCTACGTCGAGTGCTCCTGCGGGACGAAGGCTCGGGCCATGTCGGAGGCGTACGGCGAGAAAGCCGAGCAGAACCTGCCGGGATGCCGCGGCCGGCACCCGCACCTGGGCCGGGCATCCGGGTGCGGCGAACCGACCCGCACGCTCGCGCTGGGCGCGACCAACACGTGGTTCGCCATGCAATTGCGAGTCTTCAGCCTGCCCAGGGCGGAAACCGGTCTCGATCAGGTGGTGGAGGAATACTGGGGACAGCTCACCCTGCTGGCGTCGCTGCCCGCCGACACGGCGAAGCAACTGATGCGAACCCAGTCCTGCTGGCCGGAGCTGGAGCCTTACGGCGCCGACGCCGTGTGGAAGGCGATCGGTAAGCGGGCGAACGGCCAGGATGACGAGTCCGGAACCGGAGACGCGCTCGACTTGCTCGGCCCCGAATGGGCGGCGTTCACCGCCGGGAACGACACCGAGTTGCGCGACTTCACCACCCGGCGGGTATCGGTGCCCAGGGAGGAACGTGACTGGCTGGCGGGGGTCACACTGGTGCCGCGCCTGCGCGAAGTCGCCGCACTGTACGGCTTCACCCGCATCGACGCGCCGGAGTGGGGCGTGGTCAGCACCGCCGACACCCGGAGGGCCCCGCTGACCCTGACACCGGCCACCTGGGTGCCCTGTGCCGAGACCCGGGGCGAAGGCATTTTCCTTAAGTTCTCCGAAAAGCGGCTGCGTGAATGGGAGCGGCGCCCGGAGGTCGAGAAGCGGGCCGACGTCCTGGTCCCGGCGCACGAGAAGTGGCGGCGGCAACGACGCCTTCCGCCGGGGCACTTCCCCGGGGTGCGTTACCTGCTGCTGCACACCTTCGCCCACGTACTGATCCGGGAGTTCGCGCTTGAATGCGGGTACGGCGCTTCCGGTATCGGCGAACGCGTCTACGCCGACCCGGATCGGGCGATGGCCGGGGTACTGCTCTACACCGCCGCCCCCGACAGCGAGGGCACCCTCGGCGGGCTGGTATCGCTCGGGCACCCGGACCGCCTCGGCATGCTGATCCGCCAGGCGCTGGACGCGGCCCGCCTGTGCAGCTCCGACCCACTATGCGCCGGACACGACCCCGAGACACACGGCCGCCTGTACGGCGCCGCCTGCCACGCCTGCCTGTTCGCCGCCGAGACCTCCTGTGAGCGCGGCAACCACTACCTCGACCGCGCCCTGCTCGTGGACACCGTCCTCGGCGGTGGCGCCGGTTTCTTCGGTCCGTGACCGGGGACCTCGGCGAGACGATAGCCGTCCTGGCGGGGGAGCTGCCCTTCTCCCACATCGTGGCCTGGGCCGGGGTTCTCCGGAGCGCGGAAGGGCCTGGCGACGATGTCCTCACCAGGCTGATCGAGGCACGGCCCGCCGCGGCCCCCCACGCGGTGCGATTCGTGGATGCTTGGCGGAAGCACGCTCCCGCGTTACCCGGAGCCGGGCTCGGGCTGGCACTGGAAGCTGCCGCCCGTGTTCACCTCGCCGAGGAGGCCCGTCGTCCCTCGATCGTGGTCAGCGGCCCCACCAGCGACGCCGTCGCCGTACGCCTCACGGTCTCCGCCGTTACGGAGATCCTGCGCGCCGCCCGCGAATCGCTACTGGTGGTGAGCTTCGCCGCGCATGGGGTCGACGAGATCGCCCAGGAGCTGGCCGCCGCGGCGGAGCGCGGCGTCCAGATCGACCTCGTGCTGGAAACCGGGGTCGAAGAAGGCGGAACCCTCAGAGGCCGGTCCAGCGCGGCTGCGTTCCGATTATTGACCGGCAAAGCGACCTTCTGGACCTGGCCCCCCCACAACCGCCCCGCCGGCGCCGCCCTCCACGCCAAGCTCCTGGCCGCCGACGAACAGATCGCCCTGCTCGGCAGCGCCAACCTCACCGCCCGAGCCCTCCTCACCAATATCGAGATCGGCGTAATCCTCCGCGACCCCGACACGGTCGGCCGGATCGTCACCCACCTCCGCGCCCTGATGCGGCCGGGCATCGGCCCGCTGGAGCCGGTACCAGACCGACGCTGAAACGAGTGCTGAACGGTCTCCCGTGTCGTCGCAATTTTTGTGGCCTGATGAAGCCGGACACAGAGCCGCTTCAACCTGTGGCCCACCATCCATGATTCATACGAAATGTCCCACAAATTGGGCAAATTTGGCGACAAGCCTTTCTAGCCCCGAACGTGGTACACAGTGCACCCTAAGTTGGCACTCCAAGTCTAGATCACTAGCCGGATCTGGATCGGTCCACATCTCCGCTATGCGGGGATACAGATGTATCTATCTAGTTAGATAACAACTAGCTCATTTCTCCGAGAATCCATCACACGAGGCCCATACCATAGACCACGCGCATAGATCGATCACTGCTCAGGCGATTCGGACATGAAGGCATACCGCACGCAAACCCAGGAAACGCCTTCAGGGTTCCGGATTTCAGCATGTCGCAATCCTCTGTCCGGACATCGCATGAGAGATGACAGAAATCGGGATGATTAAGAAAGCATTGGGCGTAACGTTACGGGCGCTCCTCGGAGTGGTCCTGTCGCTCGTCATCGTGTTACCAGTGCAGACCACGTCGGCCTGGGCAGATCCGATACCGTCCAATGATCCACCAGTAGGCATCGCAGCTCACCCGAAAGGTCACGGCTACTGGCTCGCCGCAGCCGACGGCGGCGTCTTCTCCTTCGGCACCGCCGGCTTCCACGGCTCCATGGGCGGCAAACACCTCAACGCACCCGTCGTCGGAATCCACCGCCACACCCGACGGCAAAGGCTACTGGCTCGCCGCAGCCGACGGCGACATCTTCTCCTTCGGCACCGCCGATTTCCACGGCTCCATGGGCGGCAAACACCTCAACGCACCCGTCGTCGGAATCACCGCCACACCCGACGGCAAAGGCTACTGGCTCGCCGCAGCCGACGGCGGCATCTTCTCCTTCGGCACCGCCGGCTTCCACGGCTCCATGGGCGGCCGTTCCCTGGCCGCCCCGATGACGGGCATCAGCGCCACACCACAGGGCAACGGTTACTGGACAACGGCCAAGGACGGTGGCGTCTTCGCGTTCGGCGCGGCTCGCTATCTCGGCAGGGTGGTGACCAGGAACTCCGAACCCCGGCCATTGCCCGCCCTCCCTCAGGACATCACCCCGAGCCAGCTCTACCAGATCTTCGGTGTCCGGTCGGCGACGATCGAGCATGGCCTCCCGTCGTTGAACGCGGCGATGCGAGAAGCGCAGATCAGCGGTCGGCCTTTCCGGGTCGCCGCATTTCTGACGATCATCAAAGCCGAGAGCGGATTCCGCTACGACGCCCTCGAAGGTGGCTGCCCAAGCCGCCGCTACGCCCCGTACTGTGGCCGTGGATTCATCCAACTGACGTTCCAGAGCAACTATCGCAACGCCGGAAATGCGTTAGGTCATGACTTCCTGGGCGGCCAAATGGAGGATGCGCGCTCTCTCGCCTGGAGCGCCCCCGTCGCTACCTGGTTCTGGAGCAGTCATAATTTGAACAACCATGCAGATCGGCGGGACATGGTGGCCGTCACCAAGGCCGTCAACGGCAGCGGCGCCGCCACATCGCGCATCATCCAGGACTGCAGGTTCTTCAAGAAGGTTCTGAGCACGCTTTACTACCCAGGCGTCCAGCAACCTTCGGTCAACTGCCCGGACTGACACTGCACCGCAGGTGGTCCCTGTTTCCACAACACGCGCGAACAGGAAATCAGATGGAAGCGATGATCCGGGTCACGGGCGGCGACCCTGTGCTGGAA
Source organism: Sphaerisporangium aureirubrum (assembly GCF_042658925.1). Lineage (NCBI taxonomy): Bacteria > Bacillati > Actinomycetota > Actinomycetes > Streptosporangiales > Streptosporangiaceae > Sphaerisporangium > Sphaerisporangium aureirubrum. Next base: position 168,316 of record NZ_JBHSRF010000004.1, on the reverse strand, counting down.
GCGACAGATCTTCATCTGTGGTTGCGTGGCGAACGCGAACTAACGGGACTCGTAGGAGTGGTCCGCAAGCCGCCTGGCGCCACCGATCTCGGCGGCATGATCGATGCCGTGGTGGTGGCGCTCGGATCCAGCGGCGCTGGCGTGGCGCTGGCCCAGGCCTTGAAGGCGTGGCTCAGAACCCGCCGTCCCGATGTATCCATCACTGTGAAGTCCGACGCGGGGGAGGTCACGCTGGACGCTCATAACCTGGTGGCAAGCGACGTGCTGCCAATACTGGAACGGGTTCTCCGGGACCGCGATGCCTGAGCCGCGCACGCGGCCGGGTTCTCGCGCGATTCTCATCGGAACCCGTGGTTCGAAGGACGCCGCCATCCCCTCGACGCCCGGCGCGCTTGTCACCTTGAACGCAGTGAAAGAGGTCCTCACCGATCAGGCGCTGTGCGCCTGGCCGTCCCACCTGGTGACGAGCATCGAGGACGCGAACGACGTGCAAAGCCTTCTGCTGACGCTGCGGCGCCTGACCCGGGAGGCCAGGGACACACTCCTCGTGTACTTCGTGGGGACCGGCATCATCCTGAGGGGTGGACGGCTCTGCCTTGCTCTGGCGTGCACCGAAGCCGACAGTCCGGATATCACCGGATTGGAGTACGAACGGGTTCGCCGGGAAATACTCGACAGCCCAGCCCGACTGAAGATCGTAATCCTGGACTGCTCCTACTCCGGCCGGGTGATCGAGGCACTCACAAGCAGCCGGATCGTCGATATCACCGACATCACCGGAACATACATCATGAGCGCGAGCGACCGGGAAACCGTCCCTGGCCCGCCGGCCGAACCGACGACAACCACGCCGTTCAGCGATGAGTTGATCGCCATGATTCGCTCCGGCGTCCCGGGCGGCTCCGAACATCTCACCTTGGGTGATCTGTACCTCCAGCTACATGAAAGCCTCAGACGGCGAGGGCTACCCGCTCCCAACCGCCGCAACAGCGACGTCGCCGACAGGTATCCATTCACCCGGAACGTGGCGTACGACGGCGGAGCGTCACCACTCCGTGTCGATGCACCAGGACTCCCCGCCAAGAGGATCCGAAGTGGACTGACAGAACGGGGAAAGTGGCGCCGCATGCTGGTCGGGGGCGGACTCACACTGGCCACAGCGACAATCGCCTCATCACGCATCTTCATCGCGTCCGAACAGCCGCCGGGAACCGAACAAGGAGCGCCCGGTCCAACGCAATCCGGATGGCGTGGCCGCCCGCTCGCCGGCGCTCGTGGTCGCCTTTACGGCATCGCGTTCAGTCCTGATGGCAAGATCCTCGCCGCAGGTAGCGCAGACAAGACGGTGCGGCTTTGGGATCTGGCCGCAAGAGCTTCGTCCACGTTTGCACTCGATCACCCCGCCGTCGTCTACGGCACAGCCTTCAGCCCGGCGGATGGTGGGATTCTCGCCACCGGTGGTGATGACGGAACAGTGCGACTCTGGGACTTGGACCGGCGAGCGGTCGCAGCCGTATTGACGGGCCATGGCGCGACCATCTGGGAGGTGGCGTTCAGCCCGGACGGAACCATACTGGCCAGCACGAGCAGCGACAGGACCGTTCGGCTGTGGGATGTGGCCCGTCGGCGCGTCCGAGCCGTGCTTCACCATCCCATGAGTGTCTTTGGAGCGACATTCAGCCCCGATGGCCGCATCCTGGCCACCGGAAGCAACGACACAAAGATCCGACTTTGGGATACCGCGACCCACGACCAACTCGTCACGCTGACCGGTCACCGGCAGGCCATCACCCAATTGGCCTTCAAGCCTCGGGACGAAAAGATACTGGCCTCCGGAAGCTGGGACGCGACCGTACGGCTCTGGGACACAGCGACCCGCAAGCACACGGCGACGTTGCTGGGGCATCAGAAGACGGTCTCCGGAGTTGCCTTCTCCCCCGACGGCAAGATATTGGCTACGGGCAGCGCGGACACCACCGTGCGATTGTGGGACACGCGTAGCGGCCAAACCACCGATATCCTGCGCGACGCCGTCGACGTCTTCGCGGTGGCCTACCGCCCTGACGGCGCGGTCCTGGCCACGACCAACCATACGTTCGCATGGCTGTGGGAGATGCGTTGAGAGCGCCGCACATTGATTACGCGTCTTCGACGGCCATCTTGCTCGGCACCTCGGTTTACCGCGACGTAGCATTCCCAGCGGTACCAGCGGCGGCGAACAGCCTGTACGGCATGCGAGCACTTCTGACCGACCCCCGCCTAGGCGGTTGGCCATCCAAGCGGGTCGAGTTTTGGCTCAATCGCACGGGGGCCTCGCAGGTCACCAAGCGACTCAGACAGGTGGCCAACGCGACCACGGACGTTCTGCTGCTCTACTTCGTCGGTCACGGCACCCTTACCGAGCGCGGAGAATTGTGCTTGGCCCTTACCGATACCGAAGACGACCACTGCGATCTGACCGGTCTGGAATACGAACGCGTCCGGGACGCCCTTGAGGCCAGCCCTGCTCGTATCAAGGTCGTGATCCTGGACTGCTGCTACTCGGGCCGCGTGATTGAGGCCCTTGCACCAGCGCATATCGCCAACATCACCGAAATCCGCGGAGCATACACGCTGACCGCCAGCGACGAGACAGCTCACGTCGTGGCTCTGCCTCATCAGCGACGGACTCACACCTCTTTCACGGGTGAGCTGATCGATCTGGTCCACACGGGCATCCCGAACGGCCAGGAGTGGCTCACTTTGAGGGACGTGTTCCCCGATCTGCGGCATCGGCTCATGCGCCGCGATCTCCCGCTCCCCAACAACAGGGGAACGGGCACGGCGGACGGATTTCCATTCGTATTGAATTCCGCGTACCCGGCCGCGGCCGCTGGTGGGACCACCCTGTCTCCACCGGAGAATCCCGTGTCCTCACGTCCACGTCCACGCCGACTCGCACCCATGTCCCGCCGCTTGATCTCACGGCGGAATCTCCTGCTCGCCGGTGGCGCCTTGCTCACGGTGCCGAGCGTGTCCTGGGCGGTATGGCGCCTCACTTCCTCGTCGCACCCAACGGCCAGTCCCGCGGGCCTCGCTCTCGGCGAACCTCTCACCGGCCACCGTAACGGCGTCTGGGTAGTCGCGGCCGGCGTACTCGGGAACAGGCCCGTCGCGCTCTCAGCAGGCGAAGACGCGCGCATCCTGGTATGGGATTTGACCACCCACGAGCAGGCGGGCAAGCCGCTGACCGGGCACTCAGCCGGCATCTGGGCGCTGGCGATGGGCGATCTGAACGGCGAGCCCGTCATCGTCTCGGGAGGCGAGGACCATACCGTGCGGCTCTGGAGTCTTGCCGAACGTAGGCAGATCGGGTCCTCGATGACGGGGCACGAAGCGCCTGTCAAAGACGTGGCCCTGCACACGGTGGGCGGCCAACCGGTGGCGGTGACCGCCGGACTCGACAACTCGGCACGAGTCTGGGACCTGACCACCAGGAAGGAGCTCGGTCCAGCCATGCGACACCCCGGGAAGGTGCTGGCTGTGGCATGCGGTAAACGCGATGGCGGCCCCATCGCCGTCACAGGCGGTGACGACAAAACGATACGCGTCTGGGGCCTCGACGATCACGCGCAATTGGGACCACCACTGACTTCGGCCGGCCCTGTCGAGGCCATCGCCTTGGGCGACCTGGACACTGTCCCGATCGCGCTGTCCGGCGGCCCGGACAAGGCCGTACGCGTCTGGGATCTGAAAGCAGGCCAACCTATTGGCGCGGCCTTGACGGGGCACACCGACTGGATATGGGGTGCGGCCATCGGCCGTCTGCACGGCCAGACCATAGCGGTCACCGTCGGAGACGGCATCGGCCGGGTGTGGAATCTCACCGAGGGCGGCCGTCTGGAGACCACTCTGGCCGATCAGCACAACAGCGTGTGGGGTGTAGCACTGACAAGTTTCAATAATCACACTCTCGCGGTAACCGGCTGTCTCGACGCCAGAGTCCGCATGTGGGACCTCGGGCCGAGTTGAAAAGCGACCCCGGGGCCCGGGCTTCGGGGCTTCGTGGTCGCATCGCGACCCGCTCGTGGGCCGAGGAATGATGGGCCGAGGTGAGGTGGGCTAGAAGGCTCGTGTCTTGTCGTACGCTTCGCGGGCCGTGGTGACGGCGGCTACTTTTTCCTCGGACCAGCGGGCCAGGGACCAGACGTGTTCGGCTACCTCGTGGCCGAGGGGGGTCAGGGAGTAGTCGACTCTGGGGGGGATCACTGGCTTGGCGTCGCGGTGGATGAAGCCGTCGCGTTCCAGGGTCTGGAGGGTTTGGGCGAGCATTTTTTCGCTTACGCCGCCTACGTGGCGGCGTAGTTCGCTGAAGCGGTAGGAGCGTTCGCGGAGGGCCGCCAGGATCAGGACTCCCCAGCGGCTGGTCACGTGTTCGAGGATCAGCCGGGAGGGGCAGTCGGCGTGGTTGACGTCCGGGGGTGGGGGGACGGCGACCGAGGTATCGCTAACTGTCATGTGAGTACCTTACTCGTAGGTAGGTACTTTCGCCAGGGCATGTGCCCACCGTAGGGTGAGCGGCAGATATCAGGACATGCACGTTTATCCCTCGACGCGGAAGAAGAACATCGGAAATGAGCATCGTCATCACCGGCGCGACCGGGCAACTGGGCCGCCTGATCATCGCCGATCTGCTGGCGGCCGGGGTACCCGCGGGGGAGATCACGGCGGTCGCGCGCAGCGCGGAGAAGGCGGCCGATCTCGGCGCGCTGGGAGTGCGGACGCGCATCGCCGACTACGACCTGCCCGAGACGTTCGCGGACGTGTTCCAGGCCGGGGACCGGGCGCTGCTGATCTCCGGGTCGGAGGCGGGGCGGCGGATCCCCCAGCACACCGTGGTGGTCGACGCGGCCAAGGCGGCGGGGGTGGCGCAGCTCGCGTACACCAGCGTGTTCGGCGGACCCAAGGCGGACTTCCTGCTCGCGCGGGAGCACCAGGCGACCGAGCAGCTGATCCTCGACTCGGGGCTGCCGTACACGTTCCTGCGCAACAACTGGTACTCGGAGGTCTACGCCGGTGACCTCGCCGACCTGGCCGGCATCATCGAGCGTGGTGTCCTGCTCACCAACGCCCCCGGGGACAGCCGCGTCGCCTCCGCCACCCGCGGGGACTTCGCCGCCGCGGCGGCCGTCGTCCTGACCACCGACGGGCACCTGAACAAGGCGTACGAGCTGGGCGGCGACGTCGCGTGGTCGTTCGAGGAGTTCGCCGACGAGGTGACCAGGCAGAGCGGGGAGAAGGTCGTGCACGCCGCGGTGCCCGCCGCCGAGCGCAAGGCGATCCTCGTCGGTGTGGGGGTCCCCGAGGGGTTCGCCGAGATCCTGGTAGACGTGGACGAGGCCATCGGACGCGGGGCGCTCGCCGGGACGCCGGGCGACCTGTCGCGTCTCATCGGACGGCCGACCACGCCGATCGCCGACTCGATCGCGGCGGCCCTGCCGAAGTAGATCTACTGGCCCGGGCGCCTTGGTGCCCGGGCTGTTCGGGCCGCGAGGAGGTACGGCTCGGGGCCGAGCGCGGCAGTTCCGGGCGACGCCCGGGACGACGTCAGGCCGACGGGCCGGGCTCGACAACGAGGGTGTAGTCGACGCCGACCTTGAAGTCCCCGGAGGAGCCGCGGATGGTGAGTGTGTGGCGGCCCGCCGGGAGGGGCGGCAGGCGGGCCCAGATGCCGCAGCCGTGGACGCGGTACGTGCCTTCCTCACCGGTCACCGCGTTGTCCTCGGTGCCGGTCACGATCGTGTCGGGGTCGCTGAGGGACCGGGTGGGGACCGCCGTGCCGTCCAGTACGGCCCTGCCTTGAGCGGTGGCCATGAACTCACGGCAGGTGGGCTCGTCGGCGATCCGGTTCACCAGCGGGAACACCAGGGGACGTCCGGCGGGGACCACGCAGGTCCGTCGCACCAGGCCGCCGGAGGTTCCGGCGAGGAACCACAGGTCGTCCGGCTGGTTGCGGGCGCACCGCTCTCCGGTCGTGTCGCTTAGCGGGCTGGTGGCCTCGCCCTCCGTGGCCGCCCAGGTCCACCAGCGGCCCTGGATCTCCTGGAGGGAGGGGAGAGCCGGGCGGGCGGGTGCCGATGACGCGGGTGAGGGTGGGCCGGCCGGTGCCGATGACGGTGGCGAGGCCGGGCCGCTCCCGGGGGCACCCGTGGGGGCGCTCGCGCATCCGGCGAGGACGGCGAGGAGCGGTAGAACCGACATGACGGATCTGGGGGGCATCGGGGAATCATAGGCACGGCGGGACACCGGCTTGGACGCCGGGCTCCGCAGCCTGGATGCCGGGCCCTGAGGGCCTGAGGGGTTCGGTGCCGGGAGGTGCGGGCGGGGTGGTGATCAGGGGTTTCGTGACAAAGTTCACATCATGGGATGATTGGGACTATTCGGGACATGTCGCCGGTTTAACCCGCCTGTAACACCGAGCACGCCGGCGTCTGGAACCACCGGAGGGGCGTGCGAAGCTAGGAGAAAACAGATCATGAGTAAGATCACTCGGCGCTTGGCCACCGCGGCTGCCACCCTCACCGTCGCGGGCGGAATCCTCCTGAGCACAGGCGGTGCGGCGTCGGCGGCGACCTCCGCGAGCGTGGACGGCGGGGTCCGTGACCATGCGTCCAGCGTGTCCCACGTGGTGCGGCACGAGAGCAAGAACGTGAAGTGGGACGGTCACCGCTGGTGGCACCGGTACAGCAAGCACGGTGACTGGTACAGCACCGACCACGGCCGCCACTACCGCTTCGACGGCCACCGCTTCTACCGCTGGAACGACGGCAAGTGGAAGCGCCTGTCCAACGACTACGCCCGCCACCACGGCTTCGACCGGCACGACTTCTCCTCCAAGCACCACCACGGGCACTCCGGGCACTGACCGGCACCTCGACTGCGGCGTGAAGGCCGTTTCTCCTCCCCAGGAGAAACGGCCTTCGCCGTCACTGGGTGACGAAGGGCCAGGCGGCGGTGCGGGCGGCCTCGATGTACGGGATCGCGCGGAACCAGCCGGGGACCGGGCTGGTGACGACGTGCTCGTGGCCGGGGATGGTGACGGCCTCGGCCGCCTGCGCGGCGGTGGACGGGTGGGTGAGGATGATGACGCGGTCGTGGCCGGCGGCGAGGTGGCGGACGGCGGCGGCGGGGCCGGTCGTGCCGTCGAGCGGGCCGAAGCGGGCCAGCACGGTGGTCAGCGGCTCGCCGGGGCCGACCGGCACGCGGGCGGTGACCGTGCCGCACTGCACCAGGTCCGCGGACGCGGCGCGCGAGGCGACGGCGGCGCCGAAGGCCGCGGCGGCGTCGCCCCTGGTCAGAGGCGAGCCGGGCCAGGCGGGATCGGCCATCGACGCGGTCCGGTCGACCAGGACGAGGGTGCGGCCCGGCAGCGCGGGGACGTTCGCCACCGACAGGTCGGCGGCCCGCCGCAGCGCCGGGGTCCAGCGGGACCCGGGCACTTGCCGCAGGGCCGCGACGATCTCCAGCGGGGTGACGCCGGACCAGAGCACGCGGGCCGGGTCGGCGAGTTCCGCCGCGAGCCCCTCGGCCCGGACGTCCAGGCGGTCGAACTCGGGCAGGTGCTCAAGCCTGTCCTGGTACGACATGGACGGCAGCACGGCCGCCCAGGCGGGCCCGGTCATGGCGCCGAGCAGCCACCGCCGGACCGTGCGCCAGGGCATCGCCGCCCTGGCCAGCGCGTCCAGGACATCGCGTCGTTCCATGAGCCCGGGGCGGCGGGCGGCGGGAATCCGGTACAGGGCCCGGCGGGTGCGCAGGACGGGCAGCCGCTCGGAGATGGTGGTGACCGTCCCCTTGCGGCGGCCGACGGCGTGCGCGAACACCGCCGCCTGGGCGTCGCCGGCGGGCACGGGGTGGGTGAGCGCGAGCACGTCGGCGAACCGCAGCGTGGCCCCCGGGCTGTCGTACGTGGCGAGGGCCCGTTTCGTCGTAGAGACGGACGGCCGCGTCGGCCACGCCGCGCTTGAGCGGCTGCGGGAGCGCGCGGCCGAACCGGTTGAGCCAGTGGTACAGCAGTTCCCCGGGCTCGTCGGCCCGCCGCAGCGACCGGTCGACGACGCGCCGGGCCCCGGCCGTGCGAGCGTGCACCATCTCGGCGACCAGGGCGAGCCGCAGGTGACGCAGCTCGGGGTGCTGCCCCATCCAGTCGAGGAGCCCGGTCAGCCAGGCGCCGTCGGCGCCGGCCAGGCGGCTCGCCAGGTCGGTGTACCGCTCGGTGGGGACGCGGGCGGGCGTGTCGGCGATGGCTCGCGCGATGAGCAGGAACAGTTCTTTCCTGGTCGTGTCCACGCCACTGAGCGCGCGGGTCGTCATGCGAAGCTCAACTCCGTCTGGTCGATGAGGCCGGGAAGAGGGGCGCCCGAGAATAGGAGCCGGCCGCCGCACGGCATGCCCAGCCGTGCTGCGCGGCGGGCTGATGGCGCACCGGGAGCCTGGGTGCGCCGGGGCGAGACAGTGTGGCCCGGCGCACCGCGTGACGTGGCCGTGCCCGGGGCGCGGCGCCGGTCGCGGCGATGCCGCGACGGTGTCGTCACCTCCTGACGCACGGAACACGTCAGCGGTTTCCATCATCCGGAGCCGGTATCCGGGCGGCAAGAGGTATTTATGCGTTCTTGACGGCGGGCGGCGTTGAGATTTCGTCAACGCCCCACGTCAGGGCCGCCTTCCGGCACGCCCCCCGGCCGCGCCGAGGGCCGGGTGCCTTCGCCGGCCGGCGGGGAGCGCGCTCGTGACCGCGGGTTTCAGGCCGAAATTTCCGAGGGATTTCCGCGGCCCTTCTTGGCGAGTCCGGCGGCGGCCGGATCCTGTCATGATCTGCCGGGCAAAAATCGTTATCGCCGGATGCGAAATACCACGTTGCGGCTGGTACAGGGGGACATCTCTGCCGCTTTTTCCATCGAGAATCGTCCTCGGCACGGACAGGTGACCCGACCGTGCGCGCGGAAACCGGCCGGCAGCAGGGAGAAAACGGGAGCCGATAAGTGTACGCGATACCGCAAATTTCACCGGCCAAATTCGGCGAGTCTCAAAATTGCGTATATGTTACATAAGTACGGCGAATACGCCGACGCCATCAATGAGAGGCATCTCCATGAAGGGCAACTTCGCCATATTCGGAATCGCTATCGCCACCGGCCTGGTAACAGTGGCTCCGACGCCTGCGGCGGCACAGGCCGCGCCGGCGACACCGACGACGCCGCTGGCCGTCACCGGCGCACCGGGCGACGCGTACTTCATCGGCTGGCTGGCCGGCAAGAATGAGGTTCCGGTCAGGGGCGGCCCGGCCGTGGGCGACCGGAACGGCCGCGCGTACGTCGTGATCAGGATCAGCGGGAACCGCGTCTCGTACGCCGCCCGGTGGTCGGACATCGGCAGCCCCACGGCGTTCCACATCCACAAGGGCAAGGTGCGGACCAACGGCGACGTCAAGGTCGGCTTCTTCGCAGAGGCACTGCCCGGCAGCGCGCGAGCGGTGACCGGACGGGTGAACGTGGCCGACCGCGGACTGCTGTCGGCGATCAAGAGAAGCCCGTCGCGCTATTACCTCAACCTGCACACCGCGCAGTTCCCCGGCGGCGCGGTACGCGCGCAGCTCCAGCGGATCTCTCGCCCCGTCGACCTGACCGGCGTGCTCGCCCATGACACGCACACCCGGCTGACGGCGAACGCCAACGGCGCGCAGGAAGTACGCGAGGCCGGCAAGACGGTCGGCGACCCCGACGGCTCCGCCCGCTGGCTGATCGGCGTCCAGCGGACGACGCTCCGCTACACCGCCACCTGGGGCAACCTCGACCCGGTCACCAACGGACACATCCACCGCGGCAGGACCGGCGTGAGCGGCCCCGTGGCCGCCGACCTGTTCGCCGACGCCAACGGCCTGCCCGCGTCGGTCCGCGGCCTCGCGGGGGTCGTCTCAGTCAACCGCCGTCTCGCGCGGAGCATCCTGACGTCGCCGAGGAACTGGTACACCAACCTCCACACCACCGAGTTCGCCGACGGCGCCGTCCGCGGCCAGCTTCGCTCGGCCCACGGCCACCGATGACCCCAAGCACGTGCCCGCCGGGACGGGCCGTGGCCGAGATCTGACCACTTCCCACCCTGCTCAGCGGTCGTCCCTCCCAACCGGAGGGGGCGACCGCCTCGTGCTGTCCGCCGCGAAAAGACTGAGATTGTAAACCGTACCCAGGGGTGAATCCCGCGAAATCGTATGCGTAATAGTGCACACACCATCAGCCAATCCGCCGCCTCTCCTGATGCGTATAAGTCGCACATGTACGGCGACCACGCCGACGTCATCATTGAGAGGCTGATCAAGATGAAGCGCACCCTCATCACCTCCAGCATCGTTCTCGCCACCGGCCTGGTGGCCGCGGCCCTGACACCCGCGGCCGCGCAGGCCGCGCCCGCCGCGACCGGTTCGGCCGACGCCTACTTCATCGGCCGGCTGTCCGGCGCGAACGAGGTGCCGGTCGCGGGCGGGCCCGCCGTGGGCGACCGGGACGGCAGCGCCTACGTCGTCATCCGGATCAGCGGCAACCGCGTCTCGTTCGCGGGGCGGTGGGCGAAGATCGGCGCCCCCACCGCGTTCCACATCCACAAGGGCAAGGCGGGGACCAACGGCGACGTCAAGATCGGCTTCTTCGGGGAGGCGCTGCCCGGCAGCGCGCGTGCGGTGGCCGGCGGCGTCACGGTGAACGACCGGGCCCTGCTGGCGGGTATCAGGAAGAACCCGAAGAACTGGTACCTCAACCTGCACACCGCGCAGTTCCCCGGCGGCGCGGTGCGCGCCCAGCTCCAGCGGATCGCCCGCCCGGTGGACCTCACCGACGTGCTGGCCCACGACACCCACGCGCGGCTGAAGTCGGACGCGAACGGCGCGCAGGAGGTCCGCGCGCCGGGCAAGAAGGTCGGCGACCGGGACGGCGCCGCGCGGTGGCTGGTCGGCGTGAAGGACACCAAGCTCCGCTACGCCGCCATCTGGAGCGACCTCGACCCGATCACCAACGGCCACATCCACCGCGGCAAGAAGGGCGTCAACGGCCCCGTGGTGGCCGACCTGTTCGCCGACGCGAACGGCCTGCCCGGCTCGATCTGGGGCATCGCCGGCGTCGCCCCGGTGAAGCGCGACATCGCCCGGGGCATCGTGAAGAACCCGAAGAACTGGTACACCAACCTCCACACCACGAAGTTCGCCGACGGCGCCGTCCGCGGCCAGCTCCGCTCCGCGCACGGCTCCTGGTGACCCGGGGCGCGTGAAGGCGCGGTGCCCGTCGTGCGAGCGAACGCACGGCGGGCACCGCCGCGTCCGGGCCCGCGCGTTACAGCCTGAAAAGCGGCATTCACCAGGGCGAGGATTGGTCGAATGATCGATATCAAGGATGAATCTCAAACCGATATGGACGACCTTATCCAGGCACTTCACTGACCATTACTACGTCTTGTGAAATGCGGATAAATTACAACGGCAAGGGCGACCACGCCGACGTCTCCGATGAGAGGTCCTCCCATGAAGCCCACCCTCGTCATATCCGGGATCGTTTTCGCCACCGGCCTGGTGGCGGCGACCCTTACCCCTGCACAGGCACAGACCGCCCCGGCGGCCACGACCGGCACGACAGCCGTGGCCGACGCCTACTTCGCCGGATGGCTGACCGGCCGGAACGAGGTGCCCGTCAGGGGCGGCCCCGCGGTCGGCGACCGGAACGGCCGCGCCTACGTCGTGATCAAGATCAGCGGCGACCGCGTCTCCTACGCGGCCCGCTGGAGCGGCATCGGCACCCCCACCGCGTTCCACATCCACAAAGGCCGGGCGGGCGCCAACGGCGACGTCAAGATCGGGTTCTTCGGAGAGGCCCTGCCACGCAGCGCGCGGGCGGTGACCGGAAGGGTCACCGTCGACGACCGGGGCCTGCTGTCCGCGATCCGGAGAAGCCCGTCCCGCTACTACGTCAACGTGCACACCGGCCAGTTCCCCGGCGGCGCCGTGCGCGCCCAGCTGCGACGGCTCTCCCACCCGGTCGACCTGACCCGCGTGCTCAACGACGGCGTCCGCCCCCGGCTGACGTCGTACGCCAGCGGCGCGCAGGAGGTCGCCGAACCCGGCAAGACGGTCGGCGACCGCAACGGCGCCGGCCGCTGGCAGTTCGGCTTCACCGGAACGAGCCTCCGCTACGCCGCCACCTGGAGTCGCCTGGCCCCCGTCACCAACGGCCACATCCACCGCGGCAAGAAGGGCGTCAACGGCCCCGTGGTGGCCAACCTGTTCGCCGACTCCGACGGCCTGCCCGCCTCCATCTCCGGCCTCGCCGGCGTCTCCCGTATCCCGCGCGCCCTCGCCAGGAGCTTCCTGCGCCACCCGGCCAACTGGTACTCCAACATCCACACCACCGAATTCCCCGACGGCGCCATCCGCGGCCAGCTCAGCACCCACCTCCTGCTGACCCCGGGCCGCTGACTTCCCCGGCGCCCGCGACGTGACCCATGTGACTCACCCCGGGTATGCGAGCAAGTAAGGGTGAGTCAATATGTCTCGGGCGCCGACGTCAGAACGTGCCGATGACCGTCCATCTCGCCGTTGCCGCTCACACGCTTTTGATCTCCCGTAGCGATGACCGCAATGCTTTCGCTATCCCAGACGCGCGCTTGTAGGCCGTCTCCCGCGTGATACTGATGCCGTTCGCGTGACTGGCGACGTTGATGGAGAACGCCTCACCGCTCGTGAGGGTGATACGGAAGTCCTGTGTCACACTGACATCGGCGGGGGTTATATATCCTATTCGGATGGGGCCTTCCATGCGGATGGCCTCGCCTCTGGAGGCGCTGCCACCGCGACTCGCGAGCCTGTCGTTCACCGTGGCGATCGTGGTGACGTCGGACAACATGAACTCGTGTGTGGTCTCCAATTCCAATTTACCTTCGACAAAATTGATCAGACAGGAGTAGACGCACAGGTATGAGTCCGTCAGGCAGACAACGGCCGCTTCGTAACTTGCGAATCGAGGCTGGCCCGCTCTGTCGATCGCATAGTCTGTTGGAAACGCGGGGCCGATCATCACGACGGGTTTGATGACCATTGACTCGTCCGGGATGTTCATCTCCTTGACCGCGTGCTCCTTGACGGCCTCCACGTCGCTGAACAACCACGCCTCCATGTCGTTGTCGTCAGGAGCGAAGGCTCGCGCGGCGGCTTGTCTCGAATATTGGCGAAGCCGCTTGACTCCACCCGCGCCGAACCGCCACCCGAGATAGCTTCCCACGATCATAAAACCGATGGCCACAATGAATTCGGCGCCTACGCTGGGCCGGGCTGCGACGTTTAACGCGATAATCCAGAAAATAACCACCGCAGCCACACCCATCACCAACATCGCGATTCCCTCCGACCGTTCGCCCGGGTCTGGAGGTGCCACGAAGTAGCGGCGGACCACGTCAGGCCTTCGTGGTGCCTGTGGATTCATGACTTCTCCGCTTCCTCTGCTATCCGAAGTATTCTTCGAGAACCCGCCGGACACGGCTTCCACTCGCTTCGACGTGTGCCAGAATGATCGGCACGTTCTCATCGTCCTCGCCGAGCGCGCCGAGCGCGCCGAGCGCAGAGGAAAGCATCTCTTCGGGCGCCGGGGGGTCGAAGTCGAAACCGTTCTGCCGGTAATAGTCTTCCTTGATTATCGCCCACAACAACAACGCGCCCACGTGTCCCGGTGACTGCGCCAGCGTTTGCCGTAGCTCCCGCTCGATCCGCTTGATTCCACGACGACCGCCTTCATGAAGCCTTGGCCGTTTTCCATGCAGAAGGGCCACGGCGAGAAGGAAGTGGGCTTGTGTCGAGTTTTCCACGTCGAGCGTGGCTTGTTCGAGCGCCGTCGTCGCCAGTGAGTACTGCCTCTGCCGGAGGTACGTGACTCCCTGCTTGTACACGTCCGTCGGTGGCGGAGTGGTGCTTATGGTCAGGTCACGTCCGGCGACGTAGAGTCTTGCCTTGTCGTGGACTTGCGCATCGATGTGCACGGGGCTCGGCTCGGGTACGTCCCCAGGCGCGATCAGGCCCATAGGATTCCTTGGCTCTCTTGAGTCGCGGAAGGCTCACCTTAAGGCATTCATCGCCCACAGAAAGGCATAAATCTATTTTTTTATGAGCTTACGCTTGTAGAGCGCCAGACCTGGATTGCTCCTGATATATGCATCTTTGAGATGCAGTGGCGACATTGTTGGCATTTGAGCCGATTTCCGCCGATTTGATGCCCCATCTTGATGAATGTGGTCAGTGCCGCCACCGGGTGCGGGCCGCGATCTCCTCGGGAGTCGCGTTCTCGAACAGGGCGATCTCGCCGCGGCGGACGGTGGCGACGGTGTCGATCACGGCCTCGCCGAAGGCTTCGGTGAGGACGGGGTCTTCGGTGAACAGGGGGAGGACGGCATCCAGGGATGTCGGGAGGCGGGGCTGGTCGGTCAGGGTGACGGGGTCGACGTCCACCGGGGCGGGGAGGACGGCTCTTGTGGTCAGGCCGGAGCGGCCGGTGGCGAGGAGGGCGGCCAGGGCCAGGTAGGGGTTGGCGGCGGCGTCGAAGCACTTGACCTCGAAGTTGGCGGCGGTGGCGCGTTCTCCGGTGGCGCCGGGGACGAAGCGCAGGGCCGCCTCGCGGTTCTCCAGGCCCCAGCAGGCGAAGGCGCCCGCCCAGTGGGACGGGACCAGTCGCAGGTAGCTGGCGACCGAGGGGGCGCCGACGGCCAGCAGGGCGGGCAGGTGGGACAGGATGCCGGCGGCGAACGCCTGGCCCGCGGGGGTCAGGCCGTAGGGGCCGTTGCCGCCGGACATCAGGTTGACGCCGCCGCGCCACAGGCTGAGGTGGATGTGGCCGCCGTTGCCGACGCCGTCGGCGAGCACCTTGGGGGAGAACGTGGCGCGCAGGCCGTGGTTCTGGCTGACGGCGCGGATCGTCTCGCGCACCAGCACGGCGGTGTCGGCCGCGCCGACCGGGGTGTCCTCGGCCACCGAGATCTCGTACTGCCCGGCGGCGTACTCCGGGTGGATCTGCACGACCTGGACCCCGGCCGTGGTCAGGGCCCCGACGATGTCCCTGAGGTAGCCGGCCCGCTCGGTGAGCCGTGTCATGCCGTACGCGGGGCCGGCGCACGCGGGCGTGAAGTCGTCGCCGCCGCCCACCGAGGCGGCCCACTCGACCTCGAACGCCGTCCGCACCTGATAGCCGTCGGTGGCCAGGCGCAGCACCTCGCGGCGCAGCAGGTGCCGGGCGTCCAGCGGGTGCGGCTCGCCGTCCTGGTCGAAGCGGTCGGCCGGCGCCCAGGCCCAGCCCGGCAGCGGGACCAGCGGCGCGAGCCTCGTCAGGTCGGGGTGCAGGCGCAGGTCCCCCACCGGGCCGCCCGCGAACTCGCCCTGAACGATGGAGTCGTCCAGCAGGAAGGCGTCGAACACCGGTGAGGCCCCGATGCCCCAGGCCGCCGCGTGCGCCAGCCGGGCGAGCGGCACGGCCTTGACGCGGGTGATGCCGCTGGTGTCGACCCAGGTGACCGCGACCCCCGTGACGCCCTTCGCCTCCAGGCCTCTGGCCTTGTCGCGGGCCAGATCGGCGCGGCGCGTGCGCTCCTGTTGATCCATTCGCTTCTTCTACATGATGGGAATCGTGACGTCCATGGAGAGCACCGTGTTGCCGTGCGTGGCCGGACTGCGGCTGGTCGACCACCACTGCCACGGGGTGGTGGACGGGGACCTCGGGCGGGAGGAGTTCGAGTCCCTGCTGACCGAGGCGGACGCCCCGGCGCCGGGGACCACGCTGTTCGACTCGCTGGCCGGGCTCGCGGTGCGCCGCTGGTGCGCGCCGCTCCTCGGCCTGCCCGCGCACGCCTCCCCCGGCGACTACCTGGCCCGCCGCGCCGAGCTCGGCGCCGAGACGGTGAACGGGATGTTCCTGCGGGCGGCGGGGCTCGCGGACCTCTGCGTGGACACCGGTTTCGCGGCCGGCCGGCTGCTGTCCCCGGCCCGGATGGGCGAGGTGGCCGGTGCGCGGGCACATGAGATCGTCCGGCTGGAGCAGGTGGCGGAGGAGGTGGCCGCCGAGGGGCCGTCCGCCGGGGAGTTCGCCGACGCGGTGCGGGCCCGGCTGGCCGAGCGGGCCGCGCACGCCGCCGGGGTGAAGTCGATCGCCGCCTACCGCGCCGGGCTGGCGCTGCCCCCTCGGCGGCCGACCGGCGCCGAGGTGCGGGCCGCCGCGGGACGCTGGCTGTCCTCGGCCGGCGCGCGTCCCCGCCTCGCCGACATGACGCTGCACGCCTACCTGGCGTGGTGCGGGGTGGACCTCGGCCTGCCTGTGCAGTTCCACGTCGGGTACGGCGACGCGGATGTGGACCTGCACCGTTGCGACCCGCTGCTGCTGACCGGGTGGCTGCGGGCCACGGCGGCCGTGGGCACGCCGGTCGTGCTGCTGCACAACTACCCCTACCACCGGGGCGCCGCGTACCTGGCCCAGGTGTTCCCGCACGTGTACCTGGACGCCGGGCTCGCCACGCACAACGCCGGGCACCGGGCCGCCGCAGTGATCGCCGAGACGCTGGAGCTGGCACCGTTCGGGAAGTTCCTGTTCTCCTCCGACGGGTTCGGGCTGCCCGAGCTGCACTACCTCGGCGCGCTGTGGTTCCGGCGCGGGCTGGACGCGTTCCTGCGGTCCGGACTGGACGCCGGCGAGTGGACGTACGACGACGCCGCGCGCATCGCGCACCTGACCGGCGCGGGGAACGCCCGCAGGGTCTACCGGCTCGATCAGGGCTGACCGACGATCGCGGGCGGCTTCGGCTGCGGCGCGGGCGACGGCAGGACCACGCCGATGAGGAAGGGCTGGAGCCCGGCGACGATCACCGTGGCGACCCCCGCGCCCACCGCCACGGCCACCGAGGACGCCCACGCGGTGACCGACCACAGGTTGTGCACGTCGACCAGCCGCCCGGGCCGGTACCCGTGCCGGACCAGCACCCCCCGGTCGCCGAGCACCCCGAGCGTCATGGCGTACGCGAACAGCTGCACGGCCAGCAGCGCCGTGCCGTTCCAGCTCTGCCCGCCGCCGTGCACCGTGGCGCCGAGCAGCGCCGGGAAGGCGGCGGCCACGAAGAACCACAACCCCTTGGCCAGGCCGGTGTCGCCGCGCAGCAGCGGGTAGAAGTAGCCGAACAGCAGCCCGTACCCCGCCCACCGCAACACCAGCGGCGCCACCGCCGACACCCCCGCCAGCACCGGGTAGCCCTCCTCGGCCCCGATGGACCCGGTGGCGCCGAGCCCGAGCAGGATCCACGGCGCCCCGATGATCGTCCCCGTGAGCAGGCCCCACCTGGCGCGTTCCCACGGACGGCGGCTGGTGAGCGACCCGAACGCACGCTGGTGCGTGGAGACCCGCACCGTCCGGCCGGATGCCCGGACGGTGTGCGGCGCGTCCGCCGTCTCCCGCTCCACGGCCTGGATCCGCGCCTGCCCGGTGGCGAACCCGTCGTCGCTCTCGGCCGCCTTCTCGCGCAGGGCCCTGCTCATCGACGGCAGCGTCCGCCGCGCCGCCCCCGCCCGCAACGCCCACGCCACGGCCGCCCGCTGCTCCGCCAGATGCTGCCCGAGCACCCGCACCGCCCGCTCGGCCTGGTCGGCGGGCAGCAACACCCACGCCCCGAGCGCCGCCGCCGGGATGGTGACGGCCACCGAGGGATCCAGCAGCGCGTATCCGCCCGACAACACGAGGAACCACGCCGCCAGCCCCACCCTGCGTTGCTCCCGCAGCCCGTCCGCGGACCGCACGGGATCGCCCCCGAGCGCGCGCAGCGTGACCGCCACCACCGCGACCAGGACCAGCACCAGCAGCCCGTTCAGCAGCTGGCCGAACGCCAGCAGATCCCACCAGCCCACCGACCCCGACCGGCTGCCGAGCGTGCCCCACGGCACGGCCGCCGCCAGCCCCACCGGCACGAGCACGAGCGTGACACGACGCGGCAACGGCGCACCGACCGCGTTGCCCGCGAACCGCGCCACGACCGCCACCATCACGGCCCCCGCCAGCAGCAGCACCCCCCACCGGAGGACGGCGGGAAGGTAACCGCCGAGGTCGTGATAGGTGGCCAGCACCGCCAGCGCGGCCGTGGTGAGCGTGAGGAGCCACGCGCCCCCGAGATACCCCCGCCGCCGGGGCCCGCCCGCGCGACGGCTCACCGCGGCGCCGATCCACGCGCCGTTCAGCGCGAGCACGGCCAGCACGACGACACCCGCCGCCAAGATGGCGCCACTCACCAACGGCCACGTGTTCTCCTGCGCGGCCGGCCCGGACACCACCGCGGGCACCACGTACAGCGGCAGGACGACGGCCGACGCGACCACGAGAAGAAGGCGGCCACGCGTCGTCCGCCGCGCCGGCCCGGCCGCCCACCGTCCGCCCAGGCTGAGGACGGCCGCCGCCAGAAGGATCAGCGGCCCGCTCGGCGAGGACTCCTCGGGGAACCAGAGCCCCGCCCCCTCCAGCAGCGGCCGGAGGGCCTCGGCGATGTCTGGCGGCCGATCGTTGAACACCAGCAGCGCGACGACCCCCGACATGACCAGATGAGCGACCACCACCGCGCCGGCGGCCCACTCCAGCCGCCGCCACGCCGCCGACTCCCCGGCCGCCCCGAAGACCCCCGCCCGGGAGGCCAGCAGCACCACGACCCAGACCCCGATCGCGAGCACCCCGCCGCCGAACGCCCCGAGCGCCGCCAGGACCCCGCCCACGATGAACCCGACCACCTCCGGGGTGTCCGGCCCGGAGAAGTAGGTCTCCTTGACCGGCGTACCCGGAACCAGCCCGACGTCCAGCTTCCCGCCGTAGCGCCCGGTGGACCGGACGGTGACGTTCTTACCGGTCTGCCCCGCCAGCGTGAGGTCCTGAACCCGGACGGACCCGATCGACCACGTACGGGTGCCGACCTCGACGTCGCCCAGCGCGCTCGTGTACACCTCGATCTGGAGCGGCTCGCCACGTTTCCCGGGCGTATGAACGGCCTCCATCGAGATCACCGCGTAACCGTCCCCCGCGGACGTCCGCAGCACCGGCACCGTCCATTCCACCGAGGACCGCCCGATGATGACGAACCCGGCGGTGCCCTCCAGGAACGCGTTCGGCCGCTCCCGCGCGTCCCCCCACCCCACCATGGCCACCGCCGGATCGCCACGCGAGGTGGTCAGCGTCGCCGTGACCCGCAACGCCCCCGCACCGATCTCCGCCACCCGGAAGGAAACCCGCCTGGGCGGAATCTTGGTGAACGGAAACTTCGACCGCCAAGCGCACCGCGCCATCTGGTAGGCAGGCTCATCCAGCAGCACATGCTCCGCACACCCGTCCCGCAGATCGAGCGGCGGCCGCGACGTGACCAGCACATCGGCCGTGACCGCCGCCACCATAGCCAGCACCAGCAACCCGAGCCCTCCGGCCACCACCCGGATGACATCCCGGCGCAGGCGGATCCAGAACACGCGGGGGGAGGACATCGGCGCGGCGGCCGGGGAGGGGATGTCGTCCGGACTGGCGCCCTGTGTCGCGGAGTCGGCACGGTCGGTCACAAATCATCAGTCTGGCCGGATATTTCCCTCCACGCACGACATTTCTATATCCGCTGCGTTCTCCTCCGGCCGCCGCACCCTGCCCGAGCCAGCGCCACCTCGGCCGGCGCGGTTCCGGCGCGGGCTCGACCGCCACCGCCGGACCGGCAAGCCAGGCATATACGACATTAAATATATTTAACGGGATTTATAGGATCGATTGAGCATCGGATATTCACCCTGTTTGCCGGACCACAATAGTTTCTGCTACCGTATGCGGCCCCATTAATGCGGACATATCCGGTAGAGACGGGGCCACAATGGCGACGAAAGCCCTGATCCATCGCTGCGTACTCGGCATTGATATCGAGAAGTACAGTCTCGGCCGCACCCTTCACCAGCAGGACGTCGCGCAGCGGTCGCTCGACGAGATACTCCGGCACAGCGCCCAGACGGCGGGACTGGACCGTGACGTGTGGGTCCGGCAAGCCGGTGGGGACGGCGAGCTGGCCGTGCTGCCCCCGGAGTCCGACCTGTCGGCCGTGATCGGCCTGTTCGTCCGTGACATCGACGACAAGCTCGCCGAGCACAACAGGATTCACGGGACGGGTACGCAGCTCAGGGCACGGATGGCGATCCATCTGGGCCTGCTCCAGGAAAGCGCCCTCGGATTCGCCGGCCCGGCCCTCATCGTGCTCAGCCGCCTGCTCAACTCCCGGGTACTGAAGGCCGCGCTGGCCGCGGCATCCGGCGCCGACCTCGCGCTGCTGCTGTCCGCGCCCGCGTACGAGATCGTGGAGGCGGACGCCCACGGGTTGCGGCGGCGTACCTTCCGCGCGGTGGACGTGGAGGACACCGCGAAAGGGTTCCGCGATGTCGCGTATCTCCATGTCGCCGGAGATCATTTCTCCGGTGGCTCTCCGGCGCGCGGCGAGAAAGGGCCCACGGATGATCAGCCGGATATCCGCGGTGGCGAGACCGCGCACGATTCCGGGCCCGTGGACAATCGCGATCACGTGACGCGGGTGTACGGGTCGAACTTCAACATCTCCGGCGGCCGGCCGTCGATCAAGATAAGCGAACGTGGTGACATGTACATTTTCGAGAACACCACGGACGACTGATGGCCGCCGCGCCTGACGACGACACCGGGAACGTTCCACCACGACCGGAGGGCATGAGAGACGTCCCCGGGAACGACCGGCCGAAGGACGACGACCGGGAGAAGGACGACGGAGGCGACGACCCGCCGGCGGGCCCCAGGAGGAGGCGCAGGAAACCCGAGGAACGCGCGAAACGTCCCGCCGGTGAGCTCGGCGCCCGCCAGAAACGGGAGGAGCTGAACCAGGAGGACGACGGCCCGGAGTCACTCCGGCCCGAGGAGCACATCGCCCACGAACGCAGGGAACGGGCCCGCCGCGAGGAGAACCGTCGCCGTCTGCTGTCCGATGTGGACGATGCCCTGCTCGGCGGCCACTTCAACGTGTCCGGCCACGGACGCCTGTACCAGGCCGGCCGGGACGTGCACTACAACCACTACGACGGCCGGGAGTACCCGGAGGCGACGCCGCTCACCGAGCATCACCTGCGGCAACTGGCCCCGGCGCACGTCGTGGAGACCGACGGCTACCGCCGGCTCACGGCGCATGTGGCGGCCGGCAGGGTGTGCCTGCTGCGCGGCTCCCCCGGCACGGGGCGGTGGACGGCGGCCGTGGCCGGTCTCGCGCACGCGGGGGCGCGCGGAGCGATCGACCCCCGGCCGGCGACGTTCCCGCCCGGCACGGCGCCACACCGGCTGCGCGTCGCCGCTTTGCGGGACAGGACCGGCTACCTCGTCGACGCGACGGCGGCCGAGTGGATCCGCACGGGGTGCGCGGCGGGTCTGCGGCATCTGGCGCATCTCGCCACGCAGGCCAATTGCGCGTTCGTGGTCGTGACGGACGCCGCGACGCGGGTGGGCGCGGAGAACAGCCAGACGCTCGTGGTCTCCCACCGGGCACCTCCGGTCCTGGACGTCTTCGAGCGTTGCCTGTGCTACTGGCTGCACGAGCTGGGTGTGGCCGACTCGGCGGGGCGGGCGCGCGTGATCGCCGCCGACTCGGTGGTCCGCGAGGAACTCGGAGAGCTCGGGCGCCCGCGGGAGGCGGGCCGGCTGGCCGGCGACATCGCGGCGTGTCTCGCCGAGGGCCGCGAGTACACCGAGGTGCTGGCCGAGCGCCCGCAGCGGGTGAGACAGGAGGCCAAGTCCCTGCTCTCCGAGGAGGGCAAGGGCAGGAAGTACGAACGATGCTTCCTGCTCGCCGTCTCGGTGCTGAGCGGGCAGCCGATGGTCACGGTCACCTCCGCGGCGCTGCGTCTGGCCGAGCTGGTCGACGCCGCCAAGACCACCCCGCCGGAGCGTGACTCGCAGTGGTCCGCGTTCGACGAGACGCTCGGCGACTGGCTGGGGTACGCCGAGGCGGACGACAACACGGGTGACGACCCGGCCAGGCGGCCGATCCGGCTGCGCAGGGCCACGCTCGGCGCGGCCGTGCTGGAGGTCGCCTGGCACAACCACCCGACGCTGCACGGGCCGTTGACCTCCTGGCTTCACCGGCTCACCGAGGACCCGGAGGAAGCGGAGGAGGTGCGGATGGCCGCCGCGCAGGCCGTCGGCAAGCTCGCCATGTACGACTTCGCGGAGATCGAGCGGGAGTTCGTCCGCGCCTGGGTCGAGTCCGCGTCCGTCCGGTCGCACTGGCTGGCCGCGTGGGCCCTGGACACGGCGGCGGGCAACCGGGCGGTGGCCACGAAGGTGGGGGCCCTGCTGCGCACGTGGACGGGGCCGTCGGGGACGGTGCGTCAGCACTCCGCGGCGGTGCGGGCCTACAGCACGACACTCGGCGGCATGTTCCCCCGCGACGCGTTGCGGGCCGTGCGCGTCGTCACGGCGAGCCGCTCGCGGTTGCACTTCGAGGCCGCGCGTGTGCTGGAAGAACTGTTCCGCTCCGGGCTGCGGGACGAGGTCGTCGACGAGATGGACCGGTGGCTGCCGGGCGGCGGTCAGGAGCACGAGGTCACCGCCGCCCTCGCCCTGATGCTGATCGCCATGGTCCCGGAGCATCCGGAAGGCGACCGGCCGGCGCTGCTCGCCATGTTCGCGGACGCCGAGGCAGATCGGCGGCACCAGATCGGGCAGCTGTGGCGCAACGCGCTGACCTGCTCGGAGGGTGTCAGCAGGCTCGCGTGGGACGTCCTGCGCCTCTGGGTCGAGCACGCCGACCGCGAGCCCGCCGCCTCCCTCGGCCCGGTCGGCGGGCTCGTCGAGGAGCTGAGCGAGCCGGTGGGCAGGGCCCTGTGCTTCCACCTTCAGTGGTGGCGGGGTGACCCGGTCTCCCCCGGGACGGTCTCGACATTGCTTTCCGTTCTCACGACCAGGAGGGGTGAATGAACACCACGGTCGCTCCGGCGCGGGCACGCCCGAGCCCATGGGCCAGGTTCGGCACCTGGCTCTCCTCACTGTTACGCCGCGTCCGCAAGCCGATCACCGAAGAGGTGGACGACCAGCCTTTCGAGTTCTGGACGCCGGCGCTCCACGACGGCTTCCCGTTCCACGTGTCCATCCGGCTGTCCTGGCAGGTGAAGGGAGCAGGTGCGCGGAGAGCGCTGCGTGAGGCCGTCGGCGAGCGGCGGGAGGCGTTCCGCCAACGGCTGGAGGACGCCGTGCGGCCCGTGGCGAGGCTGCGCGCCCCGCACGAACCGCACCTCGCGGAGAAGGAGATCAACGAACTGATCAAGGGCATGCGTCTCTTCGAGGAGGACGAGAAGGTGCAGTTCGCGTGCACCGCGACGTCCCGCGTCACCCCGGCCTGGCCGATCGTCCAGCAGCAGCAGAAGCTGTGGTTGAGCCGGGTGGCCCAGGAGGAGATGCATCGCAGGGCCGTCCTGGCCGTCGGACGGATGCGTGAGTCACGCGAGGCGTGGCGCTCGTTCCTGTCCGAGGGCATGGACGACTGGATCACCCCCTACGCGGTCCGGCTCGCCGAGTCGCACGAGGATGTCGCGGGGACGGTCACGGAGATGCTCGACTACCGCAGGAACGAGGCGTCGGACCTGATCGCGCTGGTCTCACAGATCATGAGCGCACACCAGTCCACGAACGTGTACGACTTCGTGGTGAGCAGCGAGACCGTGCTGCGCAACACGCTCACGATGATGGGCATCCCGATGCCCGACCCGCCGCCCGACTCCCTGTTCTCCCCTTCCGGAACCGTCCGTGGCTCTGACTGAGGCGGGCCCCGCCGAAGCGGTCGTCACCGGGGCGCTGGAGCCCGGCTGGCTGTGCGGCCGGTGCGCGATCGACTCGGGCGGCCGTGAGCGGTGCCCCGGGTGCGGGAGCGTCCTCATCGCCCGTCACTTCCCCCGCATGCCCCGGCGCCTGCGCCCGGGGGCGGCCGTGGCGGCCGTGCTCGCGGTGGTGGCCGCCGCTGGAGCCCTGGCGACGGCCGGGCGTGAGACTTCGCGTCCGGAGGCGGAGGCCGCCCCGATCGTGTCGCCGGCACTCGCCGTCGCGTCCCCCGTCGCGCCACCCGCCCCGGAGCCCACGTTGGACCGCGCCCGCGAGCAGGCGGAGGCGGTGGACCAGCTGCTGGCCGGCAGCAGGGCCGCGCGTTCCGGCCTGGTGGACGCCATCGCGGACGTGCGGGCGTGCCGGACCGCCGGGCTCTCCGTCATCGGGTCGATCACGGACGCGCGGCGCGAGCAACTGACCTCCGCGCAGACTCTAGAGGTGGACGCCCTCGACGGCGGGAGCGCGGTGAGATCGGCGCTGACCAAGGCGCTGAACGCCTCCTACCAGGCGGACGCCGCCTTTCTCGCCTGGGGGCGCCGGTACGTGAACCGCGGCTGCGGCGGCCCGGTGGAACAGGACCCGGACTACCGGCGGGGGCTGCGGTTCTCCGGGGACGCGGAGACGGCCAAGGCGCGGTTCGTCATCCGGTGGAACCCCGTCGCCGCGTCGTTCGGCCTGAAGGAACGGACCGGGAGGACCATCTGACCCGTCGCGCCTGTTCCGGCCGCATCAGACCGGAACAGGGCGCACGGGAGCTGGTCAGGCGCTCGGGCAGGAAGGCAGGTGGGCGCAGGCCACCAGGTGGCCCTCTTCGGCCTCGTAGAGAGGGCCGGTGGCGGCGTTGGCGTGGTAGAGGCATTTGTCTACCGGGGGGGCCTCTTCCCAGGAGGAGTGGAGGCGGGGGACGGCGGAGATGAGTTGGCGGGTGTAGGGGTGGAGGGGGTCGCCGAAGACCTTTTCTGTGAGGCCCGTTTCCACGATGGCGCCTCGGCGGAGGACCACCGTGCGTTCGGCCAGGTAGTTGCCGAGGGAGAGGTCGTGGGTGATGTAGAGGACACCCAGGCCGCGGCTTTTCAGGTCGGCGAGGAGGTTGAGGACGTCTATCCGGGTGGAGGCGTCGAGCATGCTGGTGATCTCGTCGGCCACCAGGAGTTTGATGTCCAGGAGGAGGGCGCGGGCGATCAGGAGGCGCTGGAGCTGGCCGCCGCTCAGCTGGTGGGGGTATTTGTTGATCACCTGGCCGGGGTTGAGGCGTACGGAGGTCAGTGCCTCCTCGACTCGCTGGTCCCAGCCTTTCTCGGCCGGGTAGTACTGCTCCTTGATCATGGCGAAGACGCGGTCCGCCTTGAAGACCGGGTTGTAGGAGCTGAACGGGTCCTGGAACACGCCCTGGACGTGCCGGTAGTAGGCCTTGCCGGGCTTCACGGGGGTGCCGTCGAAGGAGATCGTGCCCGAGGTGATCGAGGTGAGGCCGAGGATCATGCGGCCGATCGTGCTCTTGCCGCTGCCGCTCTCGCCGATCAGGGACACGACCTCGCCGGGGGCCACGTCGAAGCTGACCCCGCCGACGGCCGTCAGCGTCTTGCCACCGAAGGCGCCCACCTTGTAGACCTTCGTGACGTCATCGAGTACGAGCATCATGCCTTCCAGCAGGCGACGAAGTGGTCGGGTTCGATCTCCACCACCGGGGGTTCCTCCTCGGCGCACTTGGCGAACGCGAGGGGGCAGCGGTCCCGGAACCGGCAGCCGGAGGGCGGGGCGAGCAGCGAGGGCGGGCTGCCGGGGATGCCGGTCAGCTTCTTGTCGGCGTACCGGACGCCCACCTCGGGCAGTGAGTTGATCAGCAGCTGGGTGTACGGGTGCTTGGGCGCGTTGACGATCGCCCGCGCCGGCGCCTTCTCGGCCATCCGGCCGGCGTACATCACCATGATCGTGTCGGCGATCTGGTACGTCAGCGAGATGTCGTGCGTGATGAAGATCATGCTCTTCACGAAGCCGGCCTTGCGGAACCCGACGAGGGCCCCGGCGACCGCCTTCTGCGTGGACACGTCCAGCGCGGAGGTGATCTCGTCGGCGATGAGCAGGGACGGGTTGAGCAGGGTCGAGATGACCATCACCATGCGCTGCTTCATGCCGCCGGACAGCTCGATCGGGTACCGGTCCAGCACCTCCGGCGACAGCTCCACCTGCGCGAGGCGGGTGAGCAGCTCGTCCCGGTCGAGCTTGGTGCCCCGGGACCTGACCAGCTCGCCGACCATCTTCCCGATCTTGCGGGTCGGGTTCATGGCGCTCATGGAGTACTGCGGGATGAGCGAGACGCGGTGGAAGCGGTAGGCGTTCATCCGGGCGTCGTCGGCGATGGGCAGCGTCTCGCCGTCCAGCTCGACGGTGCCGCCGACGTGCTTCATCCGGCCGTCCATCCGGATCAGGCTCTTGCCGAGCGTGGTCTTGCCGCACCCGGACTCCCCGGCGAGGCCGAGGATCTCGTCGTCCTTGACGGAGAAGGTGACGCCGTCCAGCGCCTTCACATCGCCCTTCAAGGTCCGGTAGTAGACCTTGAGGTCGTTGACCGTGAGGCTCATGTCTCCCTCAGCTTCGGGTTGAAGACCTCGTCGAGGCCGACGTTGGCGACGTACAGCGCCCCGACGATCGCGGTGATCCCCGCGCCGGGGGGCACGAACCACCACCACAGGCCTAGGTGCAGGGCGCTCCACTGGTGGGCGTTCTGCAGCATCAGGCCGAGGGACACGCCCTCGGTGGGCCCGAGTCCGATGAAGTCGAGCGAGGAAGCGATGAGGATCGACCCGCCGAACAGCAGGATGAACGTCATGAACAGGTAGGAGCTCATGTTCGGCGCGATCTCCCGCAGGATGATCTTCGGGGTGCGCACGCCGCTCAGCCTGGCGAGGTCGACGAACTCCCGGGTGCGCAGCGAGAAGGTCTGCGCCCGGATGGCCCTGGCCGCCCAGGGCCAGCTGGTCAGGCCGATGAACAGGGCCTGCACGCCGACGCTGCGGATGCCGAGGTAGGCGTTGATGATCAGCAGCACGGCGAGGGTGGGCAGCACCAGGACCACGTTGGTGATCATGTTGAGGATCTCGTCGACCCAGCCGCCGCGGTAGCCCGCGAGGAAGCCGATGACCATCCCGATGACCGCCGCGATCCCGCCGCCGAGCAGGCCCACCTCGAACGTGGTGCGCAGGCCGTAGACGAACTGGACCCAGATGTCCTGGCCGAAGGTGTTGGTGCCCATCCAGTACTCGCCCGACGGCGGCTGCATCGGCAGGCCGGAGTACGCGTTCGGCGTCCCGCTGACCAGGATGGGGCCGAGGACGCCGATGCCGAGCAGCACCAGGACTATGGTCAGGCCGATGAGCAGCTTGACGTTGCGGAACGCGAAGTACAGGGCCTCGCGCCGCACCGTCGCGGGGGTCTGCGGCAGCGCGGTGTCCATGACGGTCATGCGGCGGCTCCCGTCATGCCGGCGCGGGTGCGCGGGTCGACGACGACGTAGACGATGTCGATGATGAAGTTGGCGATCAGCACGCCGAGGACGATGAACAGGAACGTGCCCTGGAGCAGGAAGAAGTCCTGGTTCTGGATCGCCTTGAGGATCAGGCTGCCGAGGCCGGGATAGGAGAAGACGATCTCGGTGACCAGCGCGCCCGCGACCAGCACGCCGAGCTGGAGGGCGAGGCCGGTGATCTGCGGGAGTACGGCGTTGCGGAACGCGTACTTGCGGATGAGGCGCTGGGGCGCGCCGAGGGCCGCCAGGTAGTTGGAGTAGTCGGACTCCAGCTCATAGATGATCATGTTGCGCATGCCGATCGCCCAGCCGCCGAGCGCCACCAGGAACAGCGACGCGAAGGGCAGGGCCCAGTGCAGCAGGAGGCTCCCGATGAACTCCAGCGACAGCGTGGGCCGCAGTGAGAAGGCGTATCCGCCAGCCACCGGGAAGATGCCCGCCACGACGCCGAGGCCCCAGGCGAGGATCACCGCCAGCCACATGTACGGCGTGGCGGTCAGCACGTAGCCCACCGGCAGCACCGTGTTGTCGAGGACCTTGCGCCGCGCCGCGAACGCGCCGAGGCGGTTGCCGATCACCCAGCTCAGCAGCACCGCCGGGATCATCAGCGCGAGCGTGTAGGGCACGGCGCCGAGGATGACGGTGGCGACCGGCGTCGGGAACACCCACACGCTGATCCCGAAGTCGCCGTGCAGCAGTGCCGCCCAGAAGTTGAGGTATTGCCGCCACAGGGGCTCGTCGAGCCCGAACAGGTTGGTGTAGTAGGCCCGCATGGCCTCCAGGGCCTCCGGCTGGGAAACCCGGGCCCGGGCCAGCATGCTGGCGACGGGATCACCGGGCATGAACCGCGGGATCATCCAGTTCACCGTGACGGCGACGAAGAACGTCAAACCGTAGATGAGCAGCTTTCTGCCGAAATATTGGCGCACGAGGTTCTCTCCAGAAAAGCCCCCTCCCGCCAGGCGGGAGGGGGCGATGTCATCCGGTCAGGGGTTCACCGGCTGCAGTTGGGCGATGGTCTCGAAGCCGCCCAGTTCCATCCAGTTGCGCCAAGCGACAGGCGCGGTCTTCGGGGCGTTCGCCGCCGAGGAGGGCCAGTTCTTCCACACCGAGCTGCTGACCTGGGACCACAGGCCGTTGTACCAGAGCGGGATGATCGGCATCTCGTCCAAGGTGACCTTCTGCAGCTTGGAGGTGATCGCCTTCATGCCCTCGACGTCGTCGAGCTTGACCTGGTCGAGCTGGTGGACCAGATCCCAGGCCTCCTTGTTCTCGTACCGGCCGAAGTTGACCGTGTTCTGCACCTTCTGGATCGGGAGCTGGAAGACGTAGTCGTAGTACGTCCACGGGCTGCTCGACAGCTGACGCTCGTTGTTGATCAGCAGGTCGAACTTCCCGGAGCCGCGCAGCTCGACCAGGGCGTTGAAGTCGGGGAAGTCGGGGGTGACGTTGATCCCGACCTCCTTGGCGCTCGCGGCGATGACCCGGATGGACTCCATCCAGTCGGTCCAGCCGGAGGGCACGATCAGGCTGAGGTTGATCTTGGAGCCGTCCTTGTTCTCCACCAGCCCGTCGCCGTCGCCGTCCTTGTAGCCGGCGTCGGCGAGCAGCTTCTTCGCCTTGGCGGGGTCGTACGAGAAGCCGTACTGGCTCACCATGGCCGGGTCGACGAACTGCTCCCACTGGGGCAGCAGGCCGGTCGGGCTGGAGGCCTTGACCAGGTTGCCGTAGACGCCCTCGACGATCTTCTTGGTGTCGACGGAGAACGCCAGCGCCTTGCGGAACGCCGGATCGTTCATCGGCTTCTTGGTGGTGTTCGGGACCAGCCACGCCGTGTTGGCCGACAGCATGTACGGAGGCTCGGGGTAGAACGTCGAGACGCCGAAGTTGCCCTTGACCAGGTTGGCCGCGCCGGGCAGGAAGTTGTTGCTGAGGTCCAGGCCCTTCTGCAGCAGAAGGCCCATCGCCACCTCGTTGCTGGAGTTGACGATGTCGACGATGTACTTGGGCTTGGGGTCCATGTTGAGGGCCGTCTTGCCCCACCAGTCGTCACGCTTGACCCAGACCACGCGGTCCTGGTCGTGGCTCATGTACTTGTAGGCGCCCGTGGCGACCGGGTTCTCGTTGACGCCGTCCAGCACGTCCTGCTCGGACCGGCCCTTCCAGATGTGCTCGGGCACGATGGACCGGCTGTAGAGGTTGAAGCCCCACTGCTGGTAGTTGGCCTTGGAGAAGTTGAACTTCACCGTCTGGGGGTCGACCGCGTCCACGCTGGAGAGGAAGTCCCAGATGTTGTGGTACGGGATGGTCTCGAACTTGCCGAGCTCGAAGGTGAACTTGACGTCGGCCGCGGTGAGCGGCTTGCCGTCCGACCACTTGATGCCGGAGCGGAGCTTGGCCTCGAAGGTCTTGTCGTCGGTCCAGGTGCCGCTCTCGGCCAGCCAGGGGATGAGCTTGCCGGCGTTGGGGTCGAAGTGGAACAGCGTCTCGTACGCCAGGCCCTTGGTGCCCGTGGCCGAGTCCCATTCACGGATGGGGTTGAAGTTCGCCGGCGGGCCCCACTGGGTGCCGCTCATGTAGAGCGTCTCGTTGCGGGGCAGCGAGTTGGGGTTCGCCGGTGCGGCCGGGGCGCTCGCCGCGTTGGAGCCTTGGGAGGCGGGGGGCGTGGAACCGCCGCCGGAACACCCCGCGGCCACCACTCCGGCGACTATGAGCGGGATCAGATACCGCGCTCGGTTTCGCATCGTGTTTCTCCTTCCTCCGCGAGCCGATCGCGGAGGTTCCGAACAACCTTCAGGCTCCGATGGAGAGGGTTACGGGAGCTTCCTCCCGGTCTGCCCGAGTTCGGAAAAGGGTCGTGGTGACCGGGCGGGAGAGCGCTCTGGGAGCGCTCCCACACTCGGCCGGCCGTTTCCCTGTTCACGGACCCGCTTGTCGTCACACACCTCATCCCGGACCGCGGGACAGCCGGTCCGGCCGTGCTGTCGAGCCAGCTCAAGCAGCGTTTGGTGAACCGGGTAAGTACGGTGAACGTAAATTTCGTGTGTCTGGTGTGTCAATAGTCGTGACCCGTTTGAGACATCACACGGCCCCTGCGAGGCCCCATCCGACCCCTGTTTTGGACGCGGAGATCCGGTCGTTCGGCACCGACCTTATCGGGGTTAAGTGCCGGGTTTTCCACTTAATGCCCGGCTTCACGGCGAGAAGCGGGCCGCGACGGGACGCGATGCGGGAAGCGTCACCGCAGGGTACGTAGTAAGGTGCGCGGCAGAACGCGTTAACGTAACCGGTTCAGCCTGGGGGCCGACGTGAAACGACCGACGATCGCCGACATCGCGCGCCGGGCCGGAGTCTCCAAGGTCGCCGTCTCCTACGCCCTGAACGACCGGCCCGGCGTGTCCGAGGCGAAGCGGGCCACGATCAAGGCCATCGCCAAAGAGATCGGATGGCGGCCCAACAGCGCCGCCCGCGCGCTCAACGGCGCCCAGGCCCGCACCGTGGGCCTCGTGGTGTGCCGCCCGGCCCGCATCCTCGGCATGGAACCGTTCTTCATGGAGCTGATCAGCGGCATCGAGGGCGAGCTGTCGGCCCGGTGCTACGCCCTGATGCTTCAGGTCGTCACCGACCACGAGCAGGAGATCGAGGCGTACCGCCGCTGGTGGGGCGAGGGCCGCATCGACGGCGCCATCCTGGTCGACCTCCACTTCGACGACCCCCGGGTGGCCGAGCTGCAGCCGCTCGGCATGCCCACCGTCGTCATCGGGCACCCCACCGAGTCCGGCGGCCTCGTGCCGGTGTGGTCGGACGACGCCATCGCCGTCCAGGAGACCGTGCGGTACCTCACCGCGCTCGGTCACCGCAGGATCGCCCGGGTCGCCGGGCTGCCGCAGCTCGTGCACACCGTGCTGCGCGACCGTGCCTTCGCCGCGGTGTGCGAGCAGCTCGGCCTGTCCGGGTACTCCGTCGTGCACACCGACTACACCGGCGAGGAGGGGGCGCGGGCCACCCGGCGGCTGGTCAGCTCGCCCAGCCGGCCCACCGCAATCGTGTACGACAACGACATCATGGCCGTCGCGGGCCTGTCGGTGGCGCAGGAGATGCGGCTGGACGTCCCGGGCGACCTGTCCATCGTGGCGTGGGACGACTCGCCGCTCTCGCAGGTGGTGCGCCCCGCGCTGACCGCGCTGACCCGGGACATCCCCGCCTACGGCGCGCACGCGGCGCGGCGGCTGCTCGCGCTGATCGGCGGCGACGACGTGAGCGGATTCGAGGACGCGGCGGCGCGGCTGACGCCCCGGGGCAGCACGGCGCCGCCCCCCGCGTCGCTGTCGCCGGCCACCTCGGCGCTCTCCTAAATGATGTTGGATTTTATCGGAATATGTGAGGCATTTCCGCGTACCGTAGTCGGCGAGGGGGTTTCTACCGCGAGATCAAGGGAAGTTGCGACCTGGTTCGAGCTGGTCGATCAACCGTCGAAAGGCGGCTGACCACCGATGACATGCTCGCGAGGGTGTTTCAGCGGTGGCGACGGCCATATTCGCCGGCGACGGGTGATCCACGGAAGAGGTCGTGATGACGAACGAGGACAAGGACGGCAAGACAGCTGCGCGTGAGCTAGCGACGCGGCTGCCCGGCTGGATGGTCTGGTACGGCGAGCACACCCGCCGCTACTGGGCGACCCCCCGCGGCAAGGCCGCGGCCCGGGGCGTGCTCGCCGAGGCGGACACCCCCGAGGAGCTCGAGGACATCGTCCGGCAGATGATGGGTGCCGCACCTCGCCCCGAGGCCCCCGCCGCCGAGACCCGCGCACCGGAACCGGTGGACGGGCGAGAGATGATCCAGGGGTCCGAGACCGTGCGCTCCCCGCAGAACCCCGCCGAGCCCAAGCACAGCCGGGAACCGGTCGGCGCCAGGAACGCCAGGGACTGACCCTTTCGTCGCGTTGTCCGGAGCTCGGCCCGTTGATCCGGACAATAGGATCCCGGTATGGCGGAGGTCCTGGTACGAGACGGCACGTGGACATTCGACGGCGAGACCCTGCGCGTCATCCCCTCACGGGACCGCCACGTCCACAAACTCCGGCAGCTCATCGGCGAGCGCGCGGTGCCACTCGCCGCGATCGCCGGCATCGCGTACGAGCCTGGACGCAAAGGGGGCAGGCTGCGGTTGCGGCTGCGTGAGGGGGCCGACCCGTTCGTGTCCGCCACCCAGGGCCGCGTGCCCGACGCCGCCGACCCCTACCGGCTCACCGTCGACGCCGACCGTGCCGGCGTGGCCGAATACTTCACCGACGAGGTGCGCAACTCCCTGCTCATCGAGCAGATCCCCGACGCGCCCTGCGACTCCTACCTCCTGCCCGGCCCCGCCGTCCCCCTCACCGCCTCCGCCGGCGACGGCTCGGCCACCTTCGACGGCGACCGCGTCAACCTCAACTGGAACTGGGCCACCGAATCCGGCAAGCGCTCCGCCGGCCCCCAGCAGTTCGCCCTGCGCGACCTGGCGGGCGTCGACTGGACCCCCTCCGTGGGCCTGGAGAACGGCTTCGTCCGCTTCCGTCTGAAAGGCGCACCCGATTCCCGCCAGCACCCCAAACACGACCCCCACTGCCTGGTCCTCTGGGGCCTGGACAAGGAGACCCGCACCGTGGCCCTCCTCGTCACCGCCCTGACCGCCCGCCTCCCCCACCCGCTCTCCCCCACCGACGCCCCCTGGCCCCGCACCCCCGCCCTCCCCTCCTCCCCCCCTCCCTCCGACGCACCCCCCGCCGCCGGCGACGACCCGGACGCCGTGCTCCGCCGCCTGCGCGAACTGGGCGAACTCCACCGCGAGGGCCTCCTCACCGAAGAGGAGTTCACCACCGCCAAACAGGCCCTCCTGCGCCGCCTCTGACCTTCTCGGAGACACACGGGCGGAACCCGGACCTCCCGGACCCGGATCCCGCCGCGCGTCATCCGTCACACACAGGCGGTGTTGACCTGAGGTCCGTTGCCCCCGGAGTTGTCGCCGCCGGCGCAGGTCACCCAGGAACCGTTGATCATGTTCGTGTAGATCCAGTTGTACCCGGACAGGTTCTCGTACTGGCCGCTCATGGTCCCGTAGTCCCGTCCCCAGACCCCGGCCCACAGGCTCTTGGATCCGGAGTACGACCGGGTGACGGCCCAGTTGGCGTTGCAGCTGTAGGAGTACCAGAGCTCGACCCGGCCCGTACCGTTGCCGTTGCTGATGTTGGCCGTACGGACCGCCGCCGCGTTGGACGCGCAGCCCGCGGAGTACGGGTCGAGCCCGGTGCACATCGAACCCGAGCAGAGAGCCGCGTACGCGGGTTCCGCCGTGGCGGCGGAGATCACCGGGGTCACGCCGCCGGTGACGGCGAACATGGCGACCGCCCAGCCCAATGCCCGCGCGTACCTACGCCGCCGGACCGGCCCGTGAGATTCCACTTTCTGGGTGTCTGCCGCCGTTGTCGGACTCATGTTGCCCCTCCTATTGGTCGGACGAAATTCCCGTGGCCAGGGCCCTTCGGCCGAGGCGATCACCATCGTGGGGTGGCGGGAAATGTCATGGCCCCTGACAATGTGTTTCCGCAGGTGAATCCCTGACAATTCAGCGGGATGCCGGCATGGACGGGGTGGACGACATGACAAACGATCGGCAACGCTCCAAAAGAGGACGCCCGTGGGCGCCACTGAAAGGCGACGATCCCGGGCTCCGCGCCCTCGCCACGTGGTTGCGCGAACGATGCGACGAATCGGGGCTGACATTGAGGGAAGCCGAAAAACGTATCTCCTACAGCAGGGACACCATTTCAAAGAACCTGGCCGGGGACACGCTGCCGGAATGGGCCTTCGTCGAGGCGCTCGTCACCGCGTCCACCCGCGACGACGCCCGCGCCGCAGCGCTCCTGGCGCAGAAGGCCAGGCAGCGGTGGGAGCAGGCCGCGGCGGACCGGCCGGCCGGCGCCCCCGCGGCCCGCGAGGCGCCGGAGAGCACGTCGCCGCGTCTTCCGAGGTCGGCGCCGGACGGCCGTCCGCCGAGCCGCCGACGCCGTCTCACCGTCGCGGCGGCGGCCGGAGTCCTGGTGGTCTCCGGCCTCGTCGTGGCCGTGAAGATATGGCCGGACACGGGCGCCGCGGGCCCGCCGGCGTTTTCCGGCCTTTCCACGTCGGCGGCGCCCCGGCCGCAGTCCACTCACGGTCCGCTCGTTCCCGGCGACGACTCGACTTTCGTCGCCGA
Organism: Sphaerisporangium aureirubrum; assembly: GCF_042658925.1. Classification (NCBI taxonomy): domain Bacteria; kingdom Bacillati; phylum Actinomycetota; class Actinomycetes; order Streptosporangiales; family Streptosporangiaceae; genus Sphaerisporangium; species Sphaerisporangium aureirubrum. The sequence continues at coordinate 133,630 of NZ_JBHSRF010000004.1, read as the reverse complement.
TGTGACCGTTCCCGATGGATCACGGGTCCGGGCCGGGCAGCGGTTCGTGAAGACATGGGAGATCCGGAATTCCGGGGTGATCGTATGGCGGAATCGATTCCTCACGCGTCAGGGCGCCGCAGAAGGATCGGATTTGTGCGTCTCCCCGGCCAGGACGCCTATTCCTCTCACCCAGCCCGGTGCGCGAATAAAGATCAGCGTGCCCATTACCGCTCCCAAGACGCCGGGGTCGTGCCGGGTGGACTGGAAGATGACCGACGCGGCCGGGCGTCATTATTTTCCCGACCTGGCCGGGCTGTATCTCGTGGTGAATGTGGCCGGCGAGCCGTGAGGCCGCGCCTCACTCTGCGGCACTAGCGGCACTGGCGGAGCATGACGCGTTTGTCGGCGGCGGTCACCGGGAGGGCGTACTTCACGGCTACCTGGGCGAAGCGGGCGGCGTAGGCGCAGCGGACGCGGTGGGACGGGGGGAGCCAGGAGGCGGGGCCGGAGCCGCCCTTGGCGACGTTGACGGAGCGGGAGACCGGGAGCAGGTTGAGGGGGTCGTTGGCGATGCGCATGCGTTTGGCCATGGGCCAGTTGCGGGCGCCCATGCGCCATTCGTAGGCCAGGGGGACGACGTGGTCGACCTGGACGCGGTCGGCGTCCTCGCGGCGCCAGGTGATGGTGCGGCCGGTGTACGGGTCGGTGAGGCGCAGGGCGACGACCACGCAGTCGGAGCCGCGGCGGAAACGGACCTTCTGGCCGTCCCTGGCCAGCAGGTCGTCCCGGGTGCGGCAGCCGTTGCGGGCGTACGGGATGCCCCGGGCGTCGTCGGCCCACTTGGCGCCGAACTTGGTGCGGGTGTAGCCGGTCAGCGATCCCGAGGTGCCCACCCGGAGCTTCCTGATGAGCTTGCGCGCGGCGGCCCGGTCGCCGCGCGAGGTGATGGGAGATAAGCCCCGCTTCGTCCCGTCCGGGTTGTCCAGCGGCATCGCCTGGCGAAGGCTTTGGGTCGGATGCCGGGGAGGCTCGGAGCGCGTGCCGTGCGCCGCGATGGAGACGAGGACGGCGGCTCCCGCGAACACCACGAAGATCTCCCGCGCGCCCAGCGCCGCCTCCCGAAGTCCTCACGCCGATGGCCCGCCTGAGTAATCCCCATAAACCGCGGAATCGACACCCACGACATGTTCACGCAGGTCAAGCCTAGGGTCAGTTCCGGGTGAGCACCTCGTGGAGGCGTTCGGCGAAGGCGGCGGCGTGGGGGATGTAGCCGACGTGGTCGCCGGGGAAGTCGAGCACCTCGGTGCCGAGGCGGGTGGCCAGTTCGGCGGTGGCCTGGTAGGGCATCTGGTCGCGGGACTCCAGGCCGCCGCCCAGTACGACGGGGGCGGTGCGCAGGGCGGGGAGGTCGGGTTCGTAGCGGGGGAACGAGGTGACCTCGTGGGCGAAGAAGAAGTCGAAGTTGCGGCGGATCCGGGCGACGATCTCGCGGACGCCGGGCGGGAGCTCACCCTGGGGCTCCATGACGGGACGCTGGCCGAGGGCGCCGGAGAACTCCGCCACCGCGGCGTCCACGCCCCGCGACATGTACGTGTCGCGCACGCCGTCCAGGAAGGCGAGCCAGTGGTCGCGGTCGGGGAGCACGGTGACGGCGGGGGGCTCGTGGGCCACCAGGGCGCGTACCTGCCCGGGGTGGCGGGTGATCAGGTCGAGGCCGACGAGCGCGCCGGAACTGCTGCCGAAGACGTACGCGGGCTCGCCGGCGACCTCCTTGAGCAGCAGGTGCGCGTCGTCGGCGTGGGTCTCGATCCGCTGCGTGCCGGGGGGCTCGGTGAGCTCGCTGCGGGAGTTGCCCCGGGGGTCGTAGGCGACCACCGTGTACCGGCCGGCGAGCAGGCGCGCCATGCCGGTGAACCCGGCGGCGTCGCCGTTGCCGCCGGCGATGAGCAGCAGCACCGGGCCGGAGCCGTGCGCCTCGTAGTAGAGGCGCGCCCCGGGCACGGGAAGTGTCGACGTCTTCATGGGTCCCCCTTCGTAAGAACCGGTCATAGGCGTCAATATAGGTTGACACTCATGATCACGTCAACCTAAATTGACACCCCGGTCTTGAGGGCTACGGCAACCAGCTCACCTTCCCCCGCAACAGCCCGTAGCCCACGAAGGCCACCACGTCGATCAGGGTGTGCGCCACGATCAGCGGCATCGCCCGGCCCCAGCGCTGGTAGAGGCGGCCGAACAGCAGGCCCATCGCGAGGTTGCCGATGAAGCCGCCGAACCCTTGGTAAAGGTGGTAGGACGCGCGCAGCACCGCCGACAACGCGACGGCGTGCCACGGCTTCCAGCCGAGGCGGCCGAGGCGGTGCAGGAGGTACCCGGCGACGACGACCTCTTCGAGCACGCCGTTCTCGGCGGCCGAGAGGATCAGCACGGGGACGCGCCACCAGGTGTCGGGCAGGCGGTCCGGCACGACGTCGAGGTTGACGCCGGCTTGGTACGCGAAGAGGTAGAAGACCAGGCCGGTGCCGCCGACCACGGCCGCGAGGACCGCGCCGCGCAGCAGGTCGCGCCCCGGCTCGCGGCGGTCGGCCCCGATGGTGCGCAGCGACTCGCCGGACCGGGCCAGCAGGTAGCCGACCAGCGCGACCGGGGCGAGGGAGATGACAATGCCCGTGAGCTGGTAGGCGAGGTCCAGCCACGGGCGGCCGGGCGCCATGGTGCCGACCAGCACCGCGCGCTGGGCGTTCAGCTCGCGGGACGCCGTCAGCGACCCGATCAGGGACACCAGGGAACGCAGCGCGCTGGCACCGAGCGACACCGCGAAGACGACGATGATCTCGGTGCCGATGAGGCGCGGCGTGAAGGCCCGCGCGTCCTCGGCGGCGTGCGGCGGAGAGTCTCGCATGACCGCAGATTAGCCGCGGGACCTGGGAGCCGTGGCCGCGCGCCCCCATCTGTGGACAACCGGCGATCAAGGTGTGCAAGGCGACGTCAAGTGACTTGCAGGCGGCTTGCGGCACCCTTGGCCCATGACAACGCAGGGGATCGTCACGACGTCGCGAACCGAACACCCCCGCCGCACCGGCTACAAGCCGGTCACCGACACCATGGCACTCGGGGTCACGGTCAGCGTGGTGGTCCCGGCGATGAACGAGGCAGAGAACCTGCCGCACGTGTTCGCCACCCTGCCCGCGTGGATCGACGAGGTGGTGCTGGTCGACGGCCGCTCCACCGACGACACCGTGGCGGTCGCGCGGGCCCTGCGCCCCGGGCTGCGCGTCGTCACCCAGTCCGGCAAGGGCAAGGGGAACGCCCTCATCGAGGGCTTCGCCGCCGCCACCGGCGACATCATCGTGATGATCGACGCCGACGGCTCGACCGACGGCCGCGAGATCATCCGCTTCGTCTCCGCCTTGGTGGCCGGCGCCGACTTCGCCAAGGGCTCCCGCTACGCCTCCGGCGCCGGGTCCGACGACATCAGCCTGACCCGCTCCCTGGGCAACATCGCGCTGACCGCCCTCACCAACCACCTCTACGGCACCCGCTACACCGACCTGTGCTACGGCTACAACGCCTTCTGGTCCCGCCACCTCCAGTCCCTGGCCCTGGACTGCGACGGCTTCGAGATCGAGACCCTGATGAACGTCCGCGCCGCCCAGGCCGGCCTCACCGTCCACGAGATCCCGAGCCACGAGCGCAGCCGCATCCACGGCACCAGCAACCTGAACGCCGTGCGCGACGGCTGGCGCATCCTCAAGACCCTCGTCCGCGAGCGCACCCGCCCTATCCCCACACCCCCGGCACCGGTCACCCCCATCCCCCAGCCGCGCCAGCCTCTCCTGATCGACCGCGTCTCCCAGCGTTCGACCGCCTGAAGAAAACCGCGACAGCGACCGCTGTTTCACCGCATTTCATGACGGTGACGGGATCGGCCGTGTCGCTCGTCACGGATACCCCGGTCGGATAGGGTTCGCCGTGTCAGGGCGCGGGCACGGTCGGTGAGGTCTGTGGCGTACTTCTTCTTCAGCTACGCACGGGCGGACGCCCTGGACGACTACTTACGCCGGTTCTACGAAGACCTGCGGCGTGAACTCGCCACCAGGGCCGGAATCGCGATCGAGGACGCCGGGTACCTCGACATCCACGAGGCCGCCGGGACGACGTGGACGACGGGCCTCGGCAAGGCGCTCGCCGAGGCGAAGGTCTTCGTGCCGGCCTACTCACCCGCCTACTTCTCCAGCCGTGCCTGCGGCCAGGAATGGCACACCTTCGCGGCCCGGGTCGATCGGCACCGGCGCACGACCGGACAGGCGGTGACGGGAATCGTCCCGGTCTGGTGGGTCCCGCCGCTGAGCCTGCCGCCGAGGGTACGGGTCGTGCAGGACACCCGCGATCAGTTCGGGGAGGGATATCGCGAGTACGGCCTGCGCTACCTCATGCAGCTGAGGGAGAACGCCAGCCGGTACCAGGACTTCCTCGTGAGGTTCACCACGATGCTCATGACCGCCGGCGCCGGCCCACCGGCGCCGGGGAGCGTGGTCGACCTGGAGACCCAGCCGGACGCGTTCGTCCGCGACGACGAGGACGCGCCGGCGGGCGGCGCCGGGCAGGTGAGCGGGCCCAAGCGGGTGACGTTCGTGGTGGCGGCCGGCAGCCGGACGCAGATGCGCGTCCTGCGCACGACCCTCGACGTCTACGGCGACGAATGGGACGAGTGGCGGCCCTACTACCCCGTCTGCCCCGATCCGATCGCCCTGCGCGCGCAGAGCGTGGCGACCGCGCAACGAATGTTCTCCAGCCTCCAGCCCGCCGGCGAGCGCCTGTTCGAGCTGCTCACCCGCGCGCTCACCAGCAAAGAACTCGTCGTCCTGATCGTCGACCCGTGGGCGGCCGGCCTTGAGGAGTACCGGCGCCTCCTCGACCGGCTGAACGGCCTGCGCAACAACAATCTCGCCGTCGTGGTGCCGTGGGACGGGGCCGAGGCGCCGGACACGACGACCCTGGACGCGCTGTACCTGGCCCTGGCCAACTGGGCGGAGGCCGGCAGGCCGGGCTTCAGCGGCGACATCCGGTCCATGGAGGACTTCGAGAAGATCCTCGTGCAGGTGCTGGTCGAGATCCGCGCCCGCATCGTCAGATGGGACACGGTCGCCCGGCGGGTCGCGGGGACTCCCATGGCACGCCCGATCCTGACCGGACCCGGGGGCTGACCGATGCCCGCGCCGATCATCACCTTCTACTCCTACAAGGGCGGCACCGGCCGCTCCATGAGCCTGGCGAACGCGGCCTGGATCCTCGCGAGCAACGGCCTGCGGGTCCTCGCCATGGACTGGGACCTGGAGGCTCCCGGACTGCACCGCTTCTTCCACCCGTTCCTCCCCGACCGGGACCTGCGCACCTCGTCCGGTGTGATCGACCTGATGTGGGAGTTCGCGACCGCGGCCGTCGACCCTGAGGGCCCGGCCGGGCCCGACTGGTACGAGAAGCTGGCCCGCGTCGCGCCGTACACCGTTTCCGTCGAGCATCCTTTCCCCGGCGCCGGCACCGTCGACCTGGTCCCCGCGGGCAGGCAGGACGCGTCCTACGCCGCGCTGGTCAGCACCTTCGACTGGGGCAACTTCTACGACCGCCTCGGCGGCGGCCAGTTCCTCGAGGCGCTGAAGCGGGACGTGCGCGACAGGTACGACTACGTCCTCATCGACAGCCGTACCGGGCTGAGCGACACGGCCGGCATCTGCACCGTCCAGCTGCCCGACATCCTCGTCAACTGCTTCACGTTCAGCACCCAGTCCATCGACGGCGCGGCGGCGGTCGCCGCGTCGATCCACCGCCAGCGGCGCGGCGACCAGCTGCGCCTGTTCCCCGTGCCGATGCGCGTCGAGGACGGCGAGCAGAGCAAGCTGGACGCCGGCCGCGACTACGCCCGCAAACGATTCGGCCGCTACCTGTCGCACCTGCCCGACCCGGAGCGCTACTGGGGCGAGGTGGAGGTCCCGTACAAGAGCTTCTACGCCTACGAGGAGGTCCTGGCGACGATCGGCGACAGGCCGCTGCAGGAGAACACCATCCTGGCCGCGTCGGAGCGAATCGTCGCGTACCTCACCGACGGCCGCGTGACCGGCCTGGCCGCCCCACCCACGGAGGCGGAACGACGCACCCTGCTGGCCCGCTACGCCAGAGAGGGCGGCCCGGCCCCCCTGGTCCGCGGCGGTATCGGGTTCGGCGAGGAGAGCCCGCGGGTCTTCGTCTCGTTCGCCTACGACTCCGCCGACCACTTCGAGCGGGTCCGCGAGCTGTGGTACGTCCTGCGGCAGACCGGCCTCGACGCCCGCCTGGACCTCGCGCCGGGACAGCGGCGAGCCGACTGGAGCGACTGGCTCGCCGCCGAACTACGGGCCGCGGATCTCGTCGTCGTCGTGGCGTCGCCCACGTACCGGCGCCAGGCCGAGGAAGGCGAGGACGGGCAGGCACCACGCCTGCTCCGCGACGCGTACCGTCACGACCTGACGCGACGTCGTTTCGTCCCCCTGGTGCTTCCCGACGACTCGGCCGCCGACCTGCCCGGCTTCCTCGAAACAGGCCCGGAGGAGGAGGTGCGGCTGGAGGAACTGACTCCGACCGGCGTGGAGCCCCTGCTCCGGACGCTGGCCGGTCGCTACGCCCCGAAGGCCGGGCGAGTGGCGCAACCGCGCGTCGGGCCGTCACACAGGCCGGACGATCCGCGGCTGCTGGAGGCCAAGGAAGCCCTCGCTGAGACGGTCGCCCTCCAGTGGAGGGCGGAGTCCTTGGTGCGCGAACTGTACGCCCCGGACCTCTTACCGTTGACCTGGGCCAGCACCGCGCGTCCTGTCTCCGCGGCCGGGGTGACGGCGTACCCGGAGACCTCGTGGCACGGAGAACCGCGGCTTCGTGGCGACATGAGCAGTATCGCCGACATGTTCCTGTCGCTGCCCTGGCGGCGGCTGGTGGTGCTGGGAGAGCCGGGCACGGGCAAGACCTCGAGCGCGATCATTCTGGTCCTCGATCTGCTCCAGCGCGCGGGGACGAGCACCGACCCCGTGCCTGTGTTGCTGTCCTTGAGCACGTGGGATCCGGGCGTCGAGAGCTTCGACACCTGGCTGGCGCGCCGGCTGCGCGAGGACTATCCGACGCTCGCGCGGCTCGGCCCCGAGGCGGCGGGGCGCTTGGTGGCCTCCGGGGACATCCTTCCGGTGCTGGACGGCCTGGACGAGATCCCGTTCGACCAACGGGACCTCGCGCTGCTCGCGCTGGACAGGAGTACCACCGGCCGCCCTCTCGTGGTGATCTCCCGCTCGTCGGAGTACGAGGCGACCGTGCGCGGGACGGGCCGGGCGCTGGCCAAAGCCGTGGTGATCGAGATGCTGCCCCTCGCGCTCGCGGACACGTTCGGCCATCTCCGCGACGTGAGCCTTCCCACGGACACCCGGTGGAGCGACCTTTCCGTTCATCTCATCGAGGACCCGGAGCAGCCGCTGGCCCGTGCGCTCTCGACACCGCTCATGGTCATGCTGACGCGGGCCGCCTACACGTCTCCCGGGACAGAGCCCGCGAAACTGCTCGACCGAGGCAGGTTCCCGGATCAGGCAGCCATCGAATCCCATCTGCTGGCGCAGTTCATTCCTGTCGCCTACGCCCGCTACCCCACCTCTCCAGCCGGCGAGGGGACGAACTACGACCCGGCGAAGGCCACGGCGTGGCTGTCCTTCCTCGCCTTCTTCATGACCATGGAGAGCAGCCGTGAACTGGCATGGTGGCGGTTGCACGAAGCTCTCCCGCCGCTGGTCAAGCGCATCGGCCCCGGCTTGGTCGCCGGCGTGCCGACGGCACTGACGACCTGGGTTGTCGGGGCTCTGTCATCCTGGGCGACGCTGTTTCCAACCGTTCCCCTATGGCAGGCCGTCGCGGCGGTGGGCCTGTTCACAGGCGTCCTGGCCATGACGGCGCGCCCGCCGTCAGGACCACGGGAGAGGTTGGGCATCGGCCGATGGGCCACCAGGTGGAGACCTGCGTACAGCCCGCTGAACGCACTGCGCCGTGACCGGACCAGCACGTTGATCGTCATCATGATCGTACTGGCCCCCGGTGTCCTGGCCCTGCCCTTCTCAACGTTGATATGGCAGGACGGGACGTACCCCTCCGCGCTTCTCGGCGGTTTCCCGATCGCTCTCCTCTTCCTGGTGAGGAGTGCCTGGGGATGGCTGGGTCTGAGCAGATTCTGGCTCGCCCTCCGCGGTCACCTGCCGTGGCGCCTCATGCGATTCCTCGCCGACGCCCATCGGCGCGGCGTTCTGCGGCAGAACGGCCCGGTGTACCAGTTCCGTCACGCGCACCTCCAGGATTGGCTCGCCGGGAAGTACGACGGCCCCCGCCCGGGCCGCTGAGAGCCGGAGACCAGCCCGCATCTACCGATGGCCGTCGAGGCCGGACGGCCCGTAATGGCTTCCGCCACCCCGTGAAACGGGGCTTCTCACAAAGGTGTTTTCACCCCGTTGACGGGGCTGTCGTGCGTATGTAACCTTTGGGCAGCGCTGCGCAAGAATCTTGCAGATCAGTGTTATTTTCTCGCTCTTCCTCGCAACTTCAGGGATGCACTGCGTCCGTGCACCTACCCCCCATCCGTGTGCGGTCGAGGCCGTGTGCTTCGTCCCCCCGAACCCTGTTGAGCCTGACGAGAGATAGAAGAACGCGAATGAAAAAGATGCACGGACCTTTACGGCTGGTGGCGACCGTGGTCGCCGCCGGCCTGTTCGTCGTGGGGGCGGTCGTGCCGGCCTCGGCGGCGGGTGGGCCCAACTTGTCGCCGGGGAAGGCGACGATGGCGAGCAGTACGAACGGCGGGTTCCCGGTGTCGAACATCAACGACGGGAACCAGGACTCGTACTGGGAGAGTGCGAACAACAGTTTCCCGCAGTGGGCCCGGGTCGATCTCGGGGTCGCGACCAGCGTGGACCAGATCGTGCTGAAGGTGCCGTCGCCCGCCGCCTGGCAGACGCGGACGCAGACGCTCTCGGTGCAGGGCGGGGCGGACGGGAGCAACTACAGCACGGTGGTGGCCTCGGCCGGGTACACGTTCAACCCGGCCACCGGGAACTCGGTCACGATCAACTTCCCGGCGGCGAGCCATCGGTACTGGCGGGTGCTGGTGACCGCCAACACCGGGTGGCCGGCGGCGCAGATCTCCGAGTTCGAGATCTACGGCGCGAGCACCGGCGGTGACGTCCAGCCGCCGAGCGCGCCGACCAACCTCGCCTACACCCAGCCGGCGAGCGGGCAGATCAGGCTGACGTGGAACGCGTCCAGCGACAACCTGGGCGTCACCGGCTACGACATCTACGCCAACAGCCAGCTGCGGGCGAGCGTCGCGGGGAACGTGACGACCTACACCGACACCCAGCCGGCCTCGGCGACCGTGACGTACTTCGTGCGGGCCAGGGACGCGGCGGGGAACCAGTCGGCCAACAGCAACTCGGTGACCCGCACGGGCACCGGCGATCCCGGGACCAACCTCGCGATCGGCAAGGAGATGGTCGAGTCCGGTCACGTGCACACGTATGTCGCGGCCAACGCCAACGACAACAACGTGAGCACCTACTGGGAGGGCAACTCCGGCGCGTACCCGAACACGCTGACGGTCAGGCTCGGCGCCAACGCGAGCGTCAGCTCGGTCGTGCTGAAGCTCAACCCCGACCCCGCGTGGGGCACCCGCACGCAGAACATCCAGGTGCTCGGCCGGGAGCAGAGCTCCACGACGTACCAGAACCTCGCGTCGGCGGCCAACTACACCTTCAACCCGGCGAGCGGGAACACGGTGACCATCAACGTGTCCGCGTCGGTCGCCGACGTGCAGCTGAGGTTCACGAGCAACAGCGGCGCGCCCGGCGGGCAGGTCGCCGAGTTCCAGGTCTTCGGCGTTCCGGCGCCGAACCCCGACCTCACCGTCACGGCCCTGACGTGGTCCCCGGCCTCCCCGATCGAGACCAGCGCCATCACGTTGTCGGCCACCGTCCGCAACGCCGGCAACGCGGCGTCCGCCGCGGACACCGTCAATCTCTACCTGGCCGGCGCGCTGGCAGGCACCGCCGCCGTCCCGGCCCTGGCCGCGGGCGCCACCGCCACGGTGACGCACAACGTCGGCACCCGGGCCGCGGGCACCTACCCGGTCAGCGCCAGGGTGGACGAGGACAACACGGTCTTCGAGCAGAACGAGACCAACAACAGCTTCACCGCGGCGTCCTCACTCGTGGTCTCCGAGGCTCCAGGCCCGGACCTGCAGGTCCTCGGCATCACGTCCAACCCGCAGAACCCGGCGGTCGGCGCGGCGGTCACGTTCACCGTCGCGGTGAACAACCGCGGGACCAGCGCGACCGGCGCGACCACGGTCACCCGGGTCGTCGTGGGCGGCACCACGCTGAACGGCAGCACCGCGTCGATCGCGGCCGGGGCGACGGTCAACGTGGCCGTCAGCGGCAGCTGGACCGCCACCAGCGGCGGCGCCACCATCACCGCGACCGCCGACGCGACGAACGCCGTCACCGAGACCAACGAGAACAACAACTCGCTCTCGCGGTCCATCGTGGTCGGACGCGGCGCGGCCGTCCCGTGGATCTCCTACGAGGCCGAGGCCGCGAACTACCAGGGCACGCTGCTGGTCGCCGACTCGCTGCGCACCTTCGGCCACACCAACTTCGCCACCGAGTCGTCCGGCCGCCAGTCGGTGCGCCTCAACAGCACCGGGCAGTTCGTCGAGGTCACCTCCACGGCGCCGTCCAACTCGATCGTGGTGCGCAACTCCATCCCCGACGCGGCGGGCGGCGGCGGCATGGACGCCACGATCAGCCTGTACGTCAACGGCACCTTCGCCCAGAAGCTGTCCCTGTCGTCCCGCCACAGCTGGCTGTACGGGAACACCGACGGCCCCGAGGCCCTGACCAACACCCCGCAGGCCGACGCCCGGCGCCTGTTCGACGAGTCGCACGCGCTGCTCTCGACGACGTACCCGGCGGGCACGAGGTTCCGGTTGCAGCGTGACGGGACCGACAACGCCGCGTACTACATCATCGACACGATCGACCTGGAGCAGGTGGCGCCGGCCACGAGCCAGCCCGCCGGCTGCGTCTCGATCACCCAGTACGGCGCCGTGCCGAACGACGGCGTGGACGACACCGCCGCCATCCAGCGCGCGGTCACCGACGACCAGAACGGCGTCATCGGCTGCGTATGGATCCCGGCGGGCCAGTGGCGCCAGGAGAAGAAGATCCTCACCGACGACCCGTTGAACCGGGGCCAGTACAACCAGGTGGGCATCAGCAACGTCACCATCCGCGGCGCGGGCATGTGGCACTCCCAGCTGTACACGCTGACCGAGCCGCACCTCGCCACCGGCGGCATCAACCACCCGCACGAGGGCAACTTCGGCTTCGACATCGACAACAACGTGCAGATCTCCGACATCGCCATCTTCGGCTCCGGCACCATCCGCGGCGGCCCCGGCGGCGCCGAGGGCGGCGTGGGTCTGAACGGCCGGTTCGGCCTGAACACCAGGATCACCAACGTCTGGATCGAGCACGCGAACGTCGGGGTGTGGGTCGGCCGCGACTACGACAACATCCCCGACCTGTGGGGTCCCGGCGACGGCCTGGAGTTCAGCGGCATGCGGATCCGCAACACCTACGCCGACGGCATCAACTTCACCAACGGCACGCGCAACTCCCGGGTGTTCAACTCCTCGTTCCGCACCACCGGTGACGACTCGCTGGCCGTCTGGGCGAGCCGCTACGTCAAGAACACCACCACCGACATCGGCCACGACAACAGCTTCGTCAACAACACGATCCAGCTGCCCTGGCGCGCCAACGGCATCGCGATCTACGGCGGCTACGGCAACCGGGCCGAGAACAACCTCATCTACGACACGATGAACTACCCGGGCATCATGCTGGCCACCGACCACGACCCCCTGCCGTTCTCCGGCCAGACCCTCCTCGCCAACAACGGCCTCTACCGTTGCGGCGGCGTCTTCTGGGGCGAGGCCCAGGAGTTCGGAGCCATCACCCTGTTCGCCGCCGGCGGCGACATCCCCGGCGTCACGATCCGCGACACCGACATATCCGACTCCACCTACGACGGCATCCAGTTCAAGTCCGGCGGCGGCGCCGTACCGGGCGTCGTCATCACCAACGTCCGCATCGACAAGTCCAACAACGGCGCCGGCATCCGGGCCCACGGCGGCGCCCGAGGAAGCGCCACCCTGACCAACGTCACCATCACCAACTCGGCCGACGGGAACATCCTCCGGGAACCCGGCACACAGTTCGTGATAAACGGCGGCTGACCCTTTGAGGCCCGGCGCCTGAGACGACCGGCGATGTAGCGTGCTCCCCAGGTGAAAGGGAGCACGCTACATTGCTGTCGCCCGCCGGAACGAGGTGGAACATGGCACACCGGACGTCACCGATCCGGCGGACGACGGCCGGGGCCGCCGCGGTCCTGCTCGGGACGCTCGGGGCCGGGTGCGCGCGCGACGCGCCGGGGCCGGTCACCCCGCAAGCCTCGCCGGGAGCGACCACCGGCGCGCCGGCCGGCCCGCCCGCCGTCGGCACCCCTGGCACCTCGCCGCCGGCCACCGTGGGGACCGGGGACTTCCCCGGGACGGCGTGGGAGCGGGGGAACGCGCGCGAGGCGGGGTTCGATCCCCGGGAGCTGGCGAAGGTCGCGGCGCGGGCCCGCGAGAACGGGTCGAACTGCCTGGTCGTGCTGCGGCACGGGAAGGTCGTGGCGGACTGGTACTGGAACGGGACCACCGCGTCGTCCCGCCAGGAGGTCTTCTCGGCGACGAAGTCGTACACGAGCACGCTGGTGGGGATCGCGGAGGCCGAAGGGCTGCTGGACATCGACGACAAGGTGTCCGAGTACGTCCCCGAGTGGGCCGGGACGGCGGCGGGGGACGTGCGGATCAGGAACATCCTGAGCAACGACTCCGGGCGGCACTGGGATCTGACCACCGACTACCGCGGGCTCGTCCAAGCGGCGGACCGCACGGGGTTCGCGGTGAAGCTGTCGCAGGACGCGGCGCCGGGGAAGGTGTGGGCCTACAACAACGCGGCCATCCAGACGCTGGACGCGGTGCTGCGGAAGGCGACCGGCAAGGAGCCGGGCGAGTACGCGCGGGAACGGCTGCTCGGGCCGCTCGGGATGCGGAACTCGGAGATGACGCGGGACCGGGCGGGAAACACCAACATGTTCTTCGGGTTGCGGTCCACGTGTGAGGACATGGCCCGGTTCGGCCATCTGTTCCTGCGGGGCGGGGTGTGGCACGGGGCCCGGCTGGTCCCTGCGCGGTGGGTGAAGGCGGCGACCGGGCGGCCGTCCCAGAAGATCAACGCGGCCTACGGCTACCTGTGGTGGATCAACGCGCGGGGCACGGTCACGGGCCCGCTGCGGGCCACCACCCGGGCGGAGAGCGACCAGGCCCGGCCCGCGCGCCTGGTGAGCGGCGCCCCGCCGGACATGTACTGGGCGATCGGCCTCGGCGGGCAGGTGATCCAGGTCGACCCGGGCTCGGACACCGTGGTCGTCCGCCTCGGCCCCGGGAACACGGGGTCGCGGTACGGCGCGCAGGACACCGCGAAGGCCGTCACCCAGGCCCTCACCGAACCGGGGCCCTGAGATGTGGCGATGGGGAACCGCCGGTTTGGCGTTCTGCGCGTTGTCGGCCGGGCTGTGGTTCCTGCTGCGCGCCTGGGGCCTGGAGACCGTGGCCAACCTCGCGGGGCTGGTGTCGCTGCTGGTCCCCGCCACGGTGGGGATCGTGGGCTGGGCACGGACGCAGCACCGGCACCCGGAGCCGCCCCGGCCCGCCGCGCCGTCCAGGTCACGGGCCGCTCCCCGGGCGGGGGCCAGGAAGGCCGGGTGGAAACGGAGTATCGGGGGTGGCGTGTACTCCGGTCCCGCGGTGGCGGACGGCATGGTCTACGTGGGCGGCAACGACGGCAAGGTGCACGCGCTGGACGCCGCCACCGGCCGGGTGCGCTGGACCCGGAGGACCGGCGGCTACGGCACCTCGGCCCCCGTGGCGGTGGACGGCGTCCTCTACGCCGGCGGCGGCAAGGTGCACGCGCTGGACGCCGCGAGCGGCCGGGTGGTCTGGGCCCGTGAGACCGGCGATCAGGTCTCCACCGGTCCCGCGGTGGCCGGGGGTGTGGTCTACGCCGGCAGCGGCCGCGTGCTGTACGCCTTGGACGCCGCCACCGGCGCGGGCGTCTGGAGCTTCACCGCCGGTGAGATCATCACCGGCCCGGCGGTGGCGGAGGGCCTCGTCCTCATCGGCAGCTGGGACCACCACGTGTACGCCCTGGACGCCGCCACCGGCGCCGTGCGCTGGAGCCACGCCACCGGTGGGCGCGTCAGCGGCAGGCCGGCGGTGGCCGGCGGCACCGTTCACGTCGGCAGCCACGACTGCCACGTGTACGCGCTCGACGCGGCCACCGGCACCGTCCGCTGGAGACACGGCACCGGTGGGGCCGTGTCCGGCGGCGCGGCGGTGGCGGGCGGCGCCGTCCACATCGGCAGCGAGGACCGCACGCTGTACGCGCTGGACGCCGCGACGGGCGAGGCCCGCTGGACGTACACCCCGATCAGCGCGTACAGCGGCGGATGGACGACCCCGGCGGTGGCGGGCGGCATCGTCTACGCCGCCACCCCCGGTGGGGGGGTGTTCGCGCTGGACGCCGCCACCGGTCATGTGCGCTGGCACGTCTACACGCATGGACTCGTCGGCGGCGGTCCCGCCGTCGCGGACGGTGCCGTGTACGTCGGGGACAGCACCCGCCACGTGTACGCGATGGAGGCCACCACGGGGCGGCTCGGCTGAGCCGAGCAGGGCGCAGGACAACCAGAAGTAGTCACTTAGCGTGACAGAGTTCAAGATTCATCCCCTTTCTACCTCGTGTTATGCGCAAAGGGGCGTTTGACCGCGGCTTCTCTCGGTAACCAGACCAGCGCGGCCCTACGGAGGTAAGCCGATGCGGTTTCTGGGGATCAACGCCATATTCCATGATCCGGCGGCGGCGCTGGTCGTGGACGGGGAGGTCGTCGCGGCGGCCGAGGAAGAGCGGTTCAGCCGCCGCAGGCACGGGAAGCGGCCCGTGCCGTTCTCGGCCTGGGAGCTGCCCGAGCAGGCGGCGGCCTGGTGCCTGCGGAAGGCGGGGCTGCGGGCCGAGGACCTGGACGGGGTGGCGTACTCGTACGACCCGGAGCTGGTGCGGCCGGACGGGCCGGGGCTGGACCCGTGGTGGGAGGAGCTGCGGACGACGTACGCGCGGCGGGCGCCGTCGTTCCTGGCGGCGGCGCTACCGGGGCTGGACGCCGCGCAGGTGACGTTCGTGCCGCATCACATCGCGCACGCGGCGTCGGCGGGGCTGGCCGCGCCGTACCGCCGGTCGGCCGTGCTGGTGTGCGACGGGCGCGGCGAGGCCGTGTCGCACGTGGCGGGGGTGTACCGCGACGGTGAGCTGACCGTGCTGGCGGCGCAGGAGCTGCCCCACTCGCTCGGGCTGATGTACGAGGAGGTGACGGCGCACCTCGGCTTCCAGCGGGCCGGCGACGAGCACAAGGTGATGGCGCTCGCGGCCTACGGCGAGCCGCGTCACCTCGGGGAGCTGCGGGACCTCGTCCGGGCCACCGGCGACGGCGGGTTCCACGTGGAACAGATCGACTGGGGCGGCTACGCCAAGGCGGGGACCGGGGACGCGAGCCGGACGGCGGAGCAGGCGGATCTGGCGGCCAGTGTGCAGCGGCGGCTGGAGGAGGTGCTGCTGGAGCTGGCCTGGTGGTTGCACGATCGGACGGGCGAGCGGTGCCTGACGATGGCGGGCGGGGTCGCGCTCAACTGCGTGGCCAACACGCGGCTGCTGCGTGAGGGGCCGTTCGAGCAGGTCTGGGTGCAACCGGCGGCCGGGGACGCCGGGACCGCGATCGGCGGGGCGCTGCACCTGGCGCGGCTGTACGGCGAGCCGGTGACGCCGATGGCCGGGACCGCCCTCGGGCGGGGGTGGACCGACGAGGAGCTGGCGGCGTGGCTGGACGGCGCGGGCGTCCCCTACCGGCGGCCCGCCGACCTGGCGGGGGCGGTGGCGGCCGAGCTGGCCGCCGACCGGATCGTCGCGTGGTTCCAGGGACGGTCGGAGTACGGCCCCCGCGCGCTCGGGCGGCGCTCGCTGCTGGCGCACCCCGGACGGGCCGCGAACATCGACCGGCTGAACGCGATCAAGGGCCGCGAGCCGTGCCGGCCGGTCGCGTCGATGGTGCTCGCCGAGCGGGCCGGGGCGATCTTCACAAGCGGGCCGCTGCCGAGCCCGTACATGCTGTTCGTGCACGACGTGCGCCCCGGGTGGTGGGATCGCATCCCTGCCGTGGTGCACGTGGACGGCACGGCGCGGGCGCAGACCGTGGACCGGGCGTCCGAGCCGTTGCCGGCCCGGCTGCTGGTGGAGTTCGAGGCGCGCACCGGGCTCCCCGTCCTCGCCTGCACCGGCCTGAACACGGCGGGACGCCCCAGGGTGGACGACCCTCGCGACGCGCTGGAGTTCTTCGGCGCCGCGCCGGTGGACGTGCTCGCGCTCGGGCCTTACCTGGTGCGCCGCGGGGAGGTGTACTCCACATGATCACCGTAGTGATCCCCACCATCGGGCGCCGCAGCCTGACCCGCACCCTGGCCGCCCTGGGCTCCGACACCCCCACCATCGTGGTGGACGACCGGCCCCGGTTCTGCCCCGAGTTGCGGGTACCCGGCCATGTGCGGGTGCTGCGCACCGGGGGCCGGGGCCCCGCGGCGGCCCGCAACGCGGGCTGGCGTGCGGCGCGCACCCGCTGGGTCGCGTTCCTGGACGACGACGTCGTCCCGCAGCCCGGATGGACCCGTGACCTGGTCACCGACCTGGCCGGCCTGCCCGCCGAGGTGGCGGGCAGCCAGGGCCGCCTGATCGTGCCCCTGACCGAGGGCCGCCGCCCCCGCGACGCCGAGCGCGACACCGCCGGCCTGGCCCGCGCGGGCTGGGTCACCGCCGACATGGCGTACCGCCGGATCGCCCTGGAACGCCTCGGCGGCTTCGACGAGCGTTTCCCCCGCCCCTACCGCGAGAACACCGACCTGGCCCTACGCCTCCTCCGCGCCGGCTACGCCCTGGTGAAAGGCAGGCGCGTGAGCCACCACCCCGCCCGCCAAGACAGCTTCCTGACCAGCCTCCGAGCCCAGAAACTCAACGCCGACGACGCCCTGATGCGCCACCTCCACGGCCCCAACTGGCAAGCCACCATAGGCGTCCCCCCCGACCACCTCCCCCACCACGCCACCACCACCGCCCTAGCCCTCCTCACCTGCGCCCTAGCCCTAACCGCCCCCTCCCACCCCAAAGCCACACCCGCCGCCCTACTAACCTGCACCGCCTGGCTAACCCTGACCGCCAAACTAACCTGGACCCGCCTACCCCCACCCCCCCACACCCCAGAAGACCTACTCCGAACAACCCTAACCAGCCTGGTAATCCCCCCACTGGCCTGCGCCCACCGCCTACACGGCGAACTAAGAGCCCGCCGATGAACGGCCCAATCCAAAGCCCCCTCCCCAGGGCCAACGCGCCACACATGCGTACACCCAAATTGAGCTCACCCCGAGCAAGCGCACCAGAGGTGAACACACCGCAGGTGAACACACCGCAGGCGAACACACCGCAGGCGAACACACCGCAGGTGAACACAGTGGAGGCGGGCCCGCCGACCGTGCGTGCGTCAGGAACACATACGACGGGTAACGGAGGACGGGTACGGAATTCGGGGGTGGCCGGAAACCGCGGAAGAGGTGACGCGGATGGCGGTCACCTGCCTGGCGACTCCCCCCGTGACATGCACCCACCGCCGATGCGGCGAGTTGCGAGCACCCCGTTGAGGGGCGCACGGCAAAGGCGCCTGTCCAGGGGGAGCGCGCCGGACATGCGTGCGCCCGGAGCAAACGCGCCGAGGGCGAGCGCGCAGAGGGCGGACGCGCCGACCGTGCGGACGCCGGGAACACACACGACGGGTAACGGAGGACGGGTACGGAATTCGGGGGAGGGCGGGGCCGTGCTGGTGGTGCGGCTGGACGGGGTTGGGGATGTGTTGCTGGCCGGGCCGGCGGTGAGGGCGGTGGCGGCGGGGGCGGGGCGGGTGGTGGTGCTCGCTGGGCCGACAGGGGTTGCGGCGGCGGAGTTGCTGCCGGGGGTGGATCGGGTGCTGGAGTGGCGGGCGCCGTGGATCGACGTCGAGGGGCGGCCGTTGACGCCGGAGCACGCGGAGAGTCTGGTCGCCATGGTGCGCGAGGTGGCGCCCGAGACCGCGGTGATCCTGACGTCCCGTCACCAGTCGTCGCTCCCGACGGCCCTGCTGCTGCGCCTGGCGCGCGTGCCGCGGATCATCGCGATCAGCGAGGACGAGCCCGGCTCGCTGCTCGACATCCGGCACATCGTGGACGAGAGCACCGACGTCCCTGAGGCGCTGCGCATGCTGGCCCTGGTGCGCGCCGCGGGCTTCGAGCTCCCCGCCGGGGACGAAGGACGGCTGGAGGTCCGGCGCCCGCTGCCGGAGGTGGGGCACCTCACCGGCCCCCCGGGATACGTGGTCGTCCACCCGGGAACCACGGCCCCGGCCCGCGCCTGGCCGGCCGAGCACCACGCGCGGGCCGTGAAGGAGCTGGTACTAGGCGGGCTCCCGGTCGTCGTCACCGGCGATCCCGACGAGCAGGCGCTCACCGCGCGGGTCGCCGGCGCGTACGGCGCCGACCTCGGCGGCGTGACGACGCTGCACGAGCTCGCGGCCGTGCTGGCGAGGGCGGCGGCCGTCGTGGTGGCCGACACCGGCCCCGCGCACCTGGCCGCGGCCGTCGGCACCCCCGTGATCAGCCTGTTCGCCCCGATCGCCCCCGCGGCACGCTGGGCGCCGTACCAGGTCCCCGTGATCCTCCTCGGCGACCAGGACGCGCCGTGCCGGGCCAGCCGCGCGCGGGAGTGCCCGGTGCCCGGCCACCCATGCCTGTCCTCGGTGACCCCCGACCAGGTCGTGGCGACGATACGCGACCTGATCGCCACCACCACCCCCGGCATGCTGCGCCACGCGGTCACCCCGGCACCCGCCGACGACCGGCCGGACGCGACCGGAGCACCACCTGACGACGTACGCACCGGCCGCGACCACCCGGTCGCCACCGGAGCGCCGCCTGATGATGTGCGCGCCGGTGGCGACCGTCCCGACGCCACCGGAGCGCTGCCCGAGGGCGTGCGATGAGGATCGCCATCGTGTCGGCGCACACGGACCCGCTGGGCGGGGCGGACACGGACGGGCAGGTCGCCGGGCTGGCCGTCGCCCTGGCCGAGCTGGGCCACGCGGTGACGGTGTACACCCGCAGGACCGGCGCGGACCAGGACACCCCGGCACTCCTGGCGCCGGGAGCCGTGGTGGAGTACGTACCCGCCGGCCCGCCCGAGCCGCTGACCAAGGACGCGCTGCCGCCGTACATGCCCGCCTTCGCCGCCTGGCTGGCCCGCAGGTGGACGCTGGACCGGCCCGACGTGGCGCACGCGCATCACTGGATGAGCGGGACGGCCGCCCTCAACGCCGCCACCTGGCTCGCCGTCCCGGTCGTGCAGACGTTCCACACGCTCGGCACGGTAGAGCGGCGCTGGCAGGGCACCGTCTCGGACGAACGCATCGCCGCCGAGCGGGACATCGGGCGCCGTGCCATCGCGATCATCGCCACCTGCACGGACGAGGTGCGGGAACTGGCCGCGATGGGCGTGCCCACCGAACGGATCACCGTGGTGCCGTACGGTGTGGACCTCGGCAGGTTCAGCCCGGACGGCCCGGCCGCGCGCCCCGCCGACCAGGACGGCAGGCCGCTGACCGCGCAGGTGCTGAGCGTCGGCAGGCTGATCCCCCGCGAGGGCGTGGACACCATCATCGAGGCGCTCCCCCGGGTGCCCGAGGCCCGCCTCATCGTCGCGGGCGGCCGGCCGGGCGACGCCGAGTGGCTGCGGCTGCGGGCGCTGGCCTCGGCGTCCGGCCTGGCCGCCCGGGTGCGCCTCATCGGCGGCGTCGGCCACGCCGAGATGCCCGCGCTGGTCCGGTCGGCGCAGGTCGTGGTGAGCGTGCCGTGGTACGAGCCGTTCGGCATGGTCCCGGTGGAGGCGATGGCGTGCGGGATACCGGTGGTGGCCTCGGCGGTCGGCGGCCACCTGGACACGGTCCCCGGCTGCGGCATCCTGGTCCCGCCCCGGCGCCCCCTCCCCCTCGCCAAGGCGTTGCGCGACCTGCTGGCCCACCCCGGCCTGCGCGCGTCCCTGGCCGCCGCGGGACTGCGCCGCGCCAGGTCGCGGTACGGCAGGCCGTGGGTGGCGGCGCGCACCGAGTCGGTGTACCGCGAAGCGATCGGCGAACGTGCCGACCGCCTCGCGACGGCGGAGGGATGAGGCCGTGCACCCGCGTCCGGCGCGGCTGAGGGGGGCACCGGCGGACGCGCCGCGGGCGGACCAGGCCACGGACACGCCCCCGGCCGCCCAGACCGCGGACACGACCCCGGCCGCCCAGACCGCGGACACGACCCCGGCCGCCCAGACCGCGGACACACCCCCGGCGGACCAGGCCGCGGACGCGCCCCGGCCGGACCACGCGCTCACCGGCATGGCGCCGAACCCGGTCACGACCCGCCGCGACGAGTCCGTCCCTTCCTCTGCCGCCGCGACCGGCCAGGAGCCCCGCCGCACCGCGATCCACGTGCTCCGCGACATGATCGAGGAGGCGGGGACATGAGCGCCACCGGGCCGGTCGTCGTGATCGGGGATTCGTTGCTGGACGTCGACGTGGAAGGCGACGCCGACCGGCTGTGCGCGGACGCGCCGGTGCCGGTGGTGCGGGGCGTGGCCGAGCGGCGGCGGCCGGGTGGGGCGGGGCTGGCGGCGCTGCTGGCGGCGCGGTCCGGAGCCGAGGTGGTGCTGATCACCGCGCTCGGGGAGGACTCGGCGGGGCGGTGCCTGCGCGGGCTGCTGTCCGGCTTCGCCGAGGTGGTGCGGCTGCCCCTGCGCGGCACCACGGCGCGCAAGACGCGGGTCCGCGCCCGGGGCCAGACCCTGCTGCGGGTCGACACGGGGGACGGCCGGGCGTGGTGCGGCCCGGAGGGCGGGCGGGCGGCGTGGGTGCTGCGGCACGCGGGCGCCGTCCTGGTGTCCGACTACGGCCGGGGCACCGCGGAGGCCGTGCGCGACCTGCTCGGCTGCCTGACCATGCCGCTGGTGTGGGACCCGCACCGGGCCGGTTCCCTGCCGGTGCCGGGCTGCGCGCTGGTCACCCCGAGCGAGAGCGAGACCGCCGGGCTGTGCTCCAGGCCCTACCCCCTGCCGGAGCTGGCGGCGCGCGGGCTGGCACGCGAGCTGCACGCGTCGGCGGTGGCCGTCACGCTCGGCGGCGCGGGCGCGGTGCTCGCGACCGCGCAGGGCCGCACCGTCCGCGTACCCTCCCCCGCGCCAGCCACCGGGTACGACACCTGCGGCGCCGGTGACCGGTTCGCCGCCGCGGCGGTGCTGGCGCTGCGGGACGGCGCGGGTGCCGAGGAGGCGACGCGCACGGCCGTCGCCGAGGCGACCAGCTTCGTGAGGGCGGGCGGCGCCACCGCGATCCGCCTGCCCGAACCCGCGCCGTCCGGGCCGCCGCGCACCGCCGCCGAGCTCGCCGCGCTGACCCGCGCGTCCGGCGGCACGCTGGTCGCGACCGGCGGGTGCTTCGACCTGCTGCACACCGGGCACGTCAGCCTGCTGCGCCAGGCGCGGGCCCTCGGCGACGCGCTCATCGTGTGCGTCAACTCCGACGAGTCGGTGCGCCGGCTCAAGGGCCCAGGACGCCCGGTGGTCGCCGAGCGGGACCGGGTGGAGATCCTGCGGGCGCTCGGCTGTGTGGACGGCGTGGCGGTGTTCCCCGAGGACACCCCGGGTGCCCTGATCGAGCGCCTGCGCCCCGACGTGTGGGTCAAGGGCGGCGACTACGCGGGCCTGGAACTGCCCGAGGCCGCGGCGGTCCGCAGATGCGGCGGCGACGTCGTCGTACTGCCCACCGTGCCCGGCCACTCCACGACGCGCCTCATCGCCGCCGCCCAGGACGCGCTGTGACCGGCCCCACCCGGGAGGTGCCCCCATCGGGACCCCGTAAAGCGGTCGTGCGTCGTGACACCGGGGCGGGGGTGGGGCCAGCCTGGACGGAAGGGACGGATCGGCATTCCGGTGACCAGTCGAACCCCCCGTAGCAGGAGGAGCATCGATGATCGGGAACATTCCGTGATGACCGCGCGGCGGGTCGTGGTGACCGGCGGGGCGGGGTTCCTCGGGTCGCATCTGTGCGAGCGGCTGCTCGCGGAGGGCGCGTCCGTCATCTGCATGGACAACTTCCTCACCGGGTCGCCGGGGAACGTGGAGCACCTGCTCGGCCGGCCGAGGTTCCGGCTGATCGAGTGCGACCTCACCGGGTACGTCCACGTGCCGGGGCCGGTGGACCTGGTGCTCCACTTCGCCTCCGCCGCGTCCCCGGTGGACTACCTGCGCCACCCGATCGCGACGCTCAAGGTGGGCAGCATCGGGACGTTGCACGCGCTCGGCCTGGCCAGGGAGAAGGGCGCGCGGTTCGTGCTGGCGTCCACCAGCGAGGTGTACGGGGACCCGCTGGAGCACCCGCAGCGCGAGACGTACTGGGGGAACGTCAACCCGGTGGGGCCGCGCAGCGTGTACGACGAGGCCAAGCGGTTCGCCGAGTCGCTGACCACGGCCTACCGCGTCTCCCACGGGGTGGACACCGGCATCGTGCGGATCTTCAACACCTACGGCCCGCGGATGCGGCCGTACGACGGCCGGGCGATCCCGACGTTCGTCCGGCAGGCCATCAACGGCGAGCCGCTGACGGTCACCGGCACCGGGACGCAGACCAGGTCGATCTGCTACGTGGACGACACCGTGCGCGGGGTGCTGGCCCTGGCGGCGAGCGACTTCCCCGGGCCGGTCAACATCGGCAACCCGGCGGAGCTGTCCATGCTGGCGCTGGCCATGACGATCCGCGAGCTGACGGGGTCGCGCTCGCCCATCGCGTTCGTGGACCGGCCGGTGGACGATCCCGAGGTGCGGCGCCCGGACACCGCGCTCGCGGCGGCCCGGCTCGGGTGGCAGCCCGTGGTCGACGTCGCCGCCGGGCTGCGGCGCACCATCGCGTGGTTCGAGCGGGAACTGCTGGAGACCCGTCCAGCATCCTGAACGGGCGGTTGTAATTTTCAGTTCTCAGCGTCGCGGCTCGGCCTGATAGGGCCAGGTAAGCCGCGCGCCCCGGCGTGCGCCCGGCCGGGATGGGGCGGCGGTTCATGGCGCCGCCTGCGGGTTTCGCTTATGTTTCGCGCAGATCACCGGGCCGTATGACGTGCGCGTCATTTAGCGGCCCAATCTAATCGAAGCGATTCGATTAATTCCCTCCGCTGAAAGGAACGTCATGCGCGAGAGCGCGAGATCCCCCGGACGCCGCCTGGCGGTCACCATGTCGGCGGCCGCCGTCGCGCTGGCCGCGACGGTGAGCACGCTGACCGCCCACGCCGCCGCGGTCGCCTGCGAGGTGCGGTACACCGTCGGTTCGCAATGGGCCGGCGGGTTCTCCGGCAACGTCACCATCGACAACCTCGGCGACCCGGTCAGCGGGTGGCGCCTGGTGTGGAACTTCACCGCCGGGCAGCAGGTCGTCCAGGCGTGGAACGCCACCGTCACCCAGAGCGGCTCCCAGGTGACCGCCGCCGACGCCGGGTACAACGCCTCCATCCCGAGCGGTGGGAACGTGTCGTTCGGCTTCAACGGCTCGTGGAACAACTCCAGCAACCCGGTGCCCACGTCCTTCTCGCTCAACGGCGTCGCCTGCACCGGCGGCCCCGGCCCCACGACCACGCCCACGGTGACCCCCACCGTGACCCCGACCGTCACCCCCACGGTCACGCCGACCGTCACACCGACCGTGACCCCGACGGTCACCCCGACCCCGAGCACCGGGCGGCAGGTAGAGCGGCTGGACCGCGGCCTGGTCAGCGTGCGCTCCGGCAGCGCCAACCTCGTGTCGTGGCGGGTGCTCGGCACCGACCCCGCGGGCGTGGGCTTCAACCTGTACCGCGGCTCCACCCGGGTCAACTCCTCCGTCATCACCGGGGCGACCAACTACCTGGACAGCGGCGCCGCGGCCGACGCGTCGTACACCGTCCGCCCGGTCGTCGGCGGCACCGAGCAGGCGGCCTCCGAGGCGTCGCTGCGCTTCGCCGGCGGCTCGTATCTCGACGTGCCCATCCAGCCGCCGTCGGGCGGCACCTCGCCGGACGGGGTCGCCTACACCTACAGCGCCAACGACGCGAGCGTGGGTGACCTGGACGGCGACGGCCGGTACGAGTTCGTCCTCAAGTGGGACCCGTCCAACGCCAAGGACAACTCGCAGTCCGGCTACACCGGCAACGTCTACGTGGACGCCTACCGCCTGAACGGCACCCGCCTGTGGCGCGTCGACCTCGGGCGCAACATCCGCGCGGGCGCGCACTACACCCAGTTCCAGGTGTACGACTACGACGGCGACGGCCGCGCCGAGGTCGCGATGAAGACCGCGGACGGCAGCGTGGACGGCACCGGCCGGGTGATCGGCAGTTCCTCGGCCGACTACCGCAACTCCTCCGGCTACGTGCTGAGCGGGCCCGAGTTCCTCACCATGTTCAACGGCCAGACCGGCGCGGCGATGTCCACGGTGAACTACGACCCGGGACGCGGCACCGTGTCGTCCTGGGGCGACAACTACGGCAACCGGGTGGACCGTTTCCTGGCGGCCACCGCCTACCTGGACGGCCGCCGGCCGAGCCTGATCATGGCCCGCGGCTACTACACCAGGACCGTCATCGTGGCCTGGGACTTCCGTGGCGGCGCGCTCACCAAGCGGTGGGGCTTCGACTCCAACTCCTCGGGCAACAGCGCGTACGCCGGGCAGGGCAACCACAACCTGTCCGTCGCCGACGTGGACGGCGACGGCCGCGACGAGATCGTCTACGGCTCCATGTGCGTGGACGACACCGGCCGGGGCCTGTGGAACACCAACAACGGCCACGGCGACGCCATGCACGTCGGCGACCTCGACCCGTCCCGCTCCGGCCTGGAAGTCTTCAAGGTCGACGAGGACGGCAGCAAGCCGAGCTCCTGGATGGCCGACGCCCGCACCGGCCAGGTCCTGTGGTCGACCGCCGCCAGCGGCGACAACGGCCGCGGCGTCTCCGCCGACATCTACGCCGGCAGCCCAGGCGCCGAGTCGTGGTCCGCCGCGGTGAGCGGCCTCCTGGACACCCGGGGCCGCAACATCGGCGCCAAGCCCTCGTCCACCAACTTCCTGGCCTGGTGGGACGGCGACCCCGTCCGCGAGCTGCTCGACCAGACCCGCATCGACAAGTACGGCACCGGCGGCGACACCCGCCTGCTGACCGCCTCCGGCGTCCACAGCAACAACGGCACCAAGGCCACCCCCTCCCTCTCCGGCGACCTCCTGGGCGACTGGCGCGAAGAGGCCGTCTGGCCCACCTCCGACAACCGCGCCCTCCGCGTCTACGCCACCACCTCGGTAACCGACCGCCGCATCACCACCCTGATGCACGACACCCAATACCGAGTAGCCATCGCCTGGCAGAACACCGCCTACAACCAGCCCCCCCACCCGAGCTTCTTCATCGGCAACGGAATGTCCGAACCTCCCAGGCCGAACGTCTACACCCCGTGATCGCTTCCAGGTCGTGATCTCGGCCGGTGGGCCGCATGAGGGCGCAGTCGATCAGCGCCCTCATGCGGCCCACCACCTGGCCGGGATCGTCGCCCCTGCCTCCGCGCGGCGGGCGGCGTCGCTCGTGCCACCGGCGCGAAGCCGGGGACCGCGAAGAGACATTGAGCGGACGGCTCAGGTGAGGTAGATCGTGCTTCCCTGGGCTCTCGCGGTCAGGGAGGCGCGCAGGCGCTTGGCGAAGTGGGGTGAGAGCAGGGCGGCTCCCTCTTCTGGAGGGAAGAAGCGGTAGTCGTCGAGTTCCTCCTCCTGCAGGATGATCCCCTCGTCCCCTGGGATCTCGCCGCAGTCGAAGAGGAAATGGATCAGCGGGACGGGGCGGTCGCCGCTGGGCGGGTTCCAGTGGATCACCAACAGGCGGCCTACCGGCAGAGTGAGGCCGAGCTCTTCGGTCACTTCGCGGGCGCAGGCCTGGTCGGGGGTCTCGTGTTCGTCCACGTGGCCGCCGGGCCAGCCCCAGTGGTCGCGGTAGTTGGGCTTCACGAGGAGGACGCGGCCCGTGGGGTCGGTGATCAGCGCGCCTGCGGCGGCGACGGTCTTGTTCAGTTGCGCGAAGAAATCGTGCGCCGGCAGGAAGTTCATGTTCTGAAGGTAACCCCGGCTTCCCCTAGGGGCGGTCCCGTAGGTCTTCAGGCGGACGGCGTGTGGCGGGCTACCCCTGCGGCAGTACCCGTCAATTGCCATTCACGGCTGATGTATCCCCCTTTTTCCACTTCTACCTTCAGAAGAAAAACCGAGCTGGGGGATAGAAACGATGAGACGCCGGAGAAACCTGGCCGCGTCCGTGGGCGGGTGGAGTGCCCGCCACCGCTGGGCGGCGATCATGATTTGGGTGGCCTTCGTCGCGGTGGCCACCATCGCGGGCAGCGCCGTCGGCACGGCCCAGATGAAGGGCTACGAGAGCGCGAACGGCGACTCCCGCGAGGCGGGTCGCATCCTGGACGGGGCCAAGTTCCCCGATGTCGCGGGTGAGGTCGTGCTCATCCAGTCGCCGGGTGACGGGCCGGTGGTCACCGACGCGCGGTTCCGCGAGGCCGTGACCCGGGTCAAGGACGCGGTGACCGCCACGGGGCAGGTCACCAACGTCCGCACGCCGTACGACGACCCGCCGTCGCCGGTCACCCCGGACAAGCACACCACGCTCGTGCAGTTCGACATGAAGGGCGAGGCCAAGTCCGCCGGGGACCGGGTGCAGCCGGTGCTGAACGCCGTGGCCGGCGTGCAGAAGAGCTACCCCGACCTGCACGTCGAGCAGGCCGGCGGGGCGAGCGCGGACAAGCTCATCGGTGAGGCGATCGACAAGGACTTCGTCAGGGCCGAGCAGCTGTCGCTGCCCATCACCTTCGGCATCCTGCTCGCGGCCTTCGGCGCGCTGCTCGCCGCACTGGTGCCCCTGGCGCTGGCGATGACCGCGATCATCGGCGCGACGGGCCTGCTCGCGCTGACCAGCCAGCTCCTGCACGTCGACGGCGCGACGCCGAACCTCATGCTGCTCATCGGCCTCGCGGTCGGCGTGGACTACTCGCTGTTCTACATCCGCAGGGAACGCGAGGAACGGGCGAAGGGCCGCGACAAGCAGCGGGCCATCGAGATCGCGGCGGCCACCTCGGGGCGGGCGGTGCTGATCTCCGGCATCACGGTGATCGTCGCGATGGCCGGGATGTTCCTCACCGGCAACGGCATCTTCATGGGCTTCGCCGAGGGCACGATCCTGGTGGTGCTGGTCGCGATGATGGGCTCGCTCACCGTACTGCCGGCGTTGCTCTCCCTGATCGGCGACAAGATCAACGCACGGCTGATCCACGGCACCGTACGCACGGTCACCGGCGGCCGGGTCACCTGGGAGCGCAAACTCGGGCGCGGCGGCGAGGGCCGCCTGTGGAACGCCGTCCTCACCCCGGTGCTGCGCCACCCGCTGGTGTCGGTCGTGCTCGCGGGCGGCCTGCTCGTCGCGCTGGCCATCCCGGCGTTCGGCCTGCGCACCGGCCCGCAGACGATCGACGACCTGCAGGGCAACTACGCCATCGCCAACACCTTCAAGCGGATCGACGCGGCGTTCCCCGGCGGCAACGAGCCCGCGATCGTGGTGCTCAAGGCGGCGGACGTGACCACGCCCGAGGTGAAGGCGGCCATCGACTCCTTCAAGACCCGGGCGCTGGCCACCGGGCAGACCAACGAGCCGTTCAGCGTGCAGGTCAACCCGGACAAGACGGTGGCGCGGATCTCCATCGGCATGAAGGGCGAAGGCGCGGCCGCCGAGGGGACGGTCCGCACCCTGCGCGAGAAGGTCATCCCCGGGACACTGGCCGGGGTGGGATCGGCGCACGTCACGGGGAACGTCGCCGGGTCGATGGACTTCAACGCGCAGCTCTCCCGGTCGGCGCCGCTGGTGTTCGGGTTCGTGCTGCTGCTGGCCTTCCTGCTGCTGCTGAGCTCGTTCCGGTCGCTGGTGGTCGCGGTGAAGGCGATCCTGCTCAACCTGCTGTCGGTGGCGGCGGCGTACGGGGTGCTGGTGCTGGTCTTCCAGCGCGGGTACGGCGAGGGACTGCTCGGCTTCACCTCCACCGGCACCATCACCGACTGGCTCCCGATGTTCCTGTTCGTGATCCTGTTCGGCCTGTCGATGGACTACCACGTGTTCATCCTGAGCCGGATCCGCGAGGCGTACGACCGGGGCATGCGCACCGAGGACGCGGTCTCGTACGGCATCCGGTCGACGGCGGGCGTGGTGACCAGCGCCGCGCTGATCATGGTCGCGGTGTTCGGGACCTTCGCCACCCTGTCGCTGCTGACCTTCATGCAGATGGGCGTCGGCCTGGCGGCGGCGATCCTCATCGACGCCACCATCGTCCGGGCGGTCCTGCTGCCCGCCACGATGAAGCTGCTCGGCGACTGGAACTGGTACCTGCCGCGCTGGCTGAACTGGCTCCCGGAGCTCTCCCACGGGGACGACGACGATGACGACGACGATCGTCCCGACCTCGTCCAGCAGCGCAGGGAGCCCCTCCCGGTCGGCTGAACACCAAGACCGCCCCGGGACGGACAGCGTCGTCCTCCCGGGGCCCAGAGGACCACGACGGGGGACCAGGGCCTGGCGTCACCTTCCAGGGGGAGGTGACGCCAGGCCGTTTCTCATTCCCCGGGATCTGCCAGCTCGGTGAACGGAGCCGCGAAGTGGGAGGTCCCGATCGCGCCCCGCCTCGCGCGCACACCGTCGAGCACGGCCCGCCGGGTCCGCACGGCCAGCGCCGGGTCCTCGTCGTGGGCGTACGTGATCGCCGGGTTCGCCACCTGGACCGGGTGCACCACGAGGTCACCGGTCAGGGTGACCTCCCCGATCTCGACCACCTGATGCCCCGGCGTGTGCCCCGGAGCGGGCAGCACGCGCACCCCCGGCAGGAGGGTGGCCTCCCCGTCCACCGCGTCGATCAGCGTGGTGAGCGGCCGCAGGACCCGCTGCTGGATGGGATTCGGCCCCCCGTCCTCGATCCACTCGATCTCGGCCCGCTGGATGACATGCCGCGCGTTCGGAAACGCGGGCACCCCCTCGGTGACGGCCCCACTCGCGTGATCACTGTGCAGATGCGTCAGCACCACGGTGTCCACATCCCCCGGCGCGACCCCGTGCCCCGCCAGCTCGGTGATCAACCCCCCCGGCGCCGGCGCCCAACTGGCCGCCGGCGAGTCGGCCCCCCCGATCCCCGCGTCCACCAGCACGACCCGCCCACGCCCGTCCCGCACCAGATAACACCGAAAGTGCAACACCCACTCCTCGTCCCACCCCTCCCACACCGCGGCCCCCCCACCGCGGAACAACTCCCCGAGCGGCCGCCGCAACGCCTTCCCCATAGGCCCCACCGCATCCAGAATCGGCGTGACCTCCACCCCGGACACCAGCCTGGGCGCGTACGACATGGAACCCCCATGGGATCGGCTACCCGCCCACCCTAGATCATCTCGATCCCCGGCCTGATGTGATCAGGTCAGGGCCGACCTGTCCGCGTGTGCCGCGCGGCGGCGGGTGGCGAGTGCGGTGAGGGTCGCCGGAAAAGAGACTGCGCCGAAGGCACCTTTCAAAGGTGCGCATGCCCGCTGAATGTCTGGACATACGCGACGGGAGTGAGAAGGCGCGGGCCTTCGAGAGGGCCCGCGCCTGAGGGGAGGGTCAGTAGGCGATGCCTACTGGTTGTTTTACCGTGGCCGGGTCGTCGAGGGTCGCCAGCATGGCGTGGGCCAGGTCGGCGCGGGAGATGAAGCGGCCGTGGGGGACGTTGCCGCCTATTTCTCGGCGGTAGCGTTCCGTCAGGGGCTTGTCGGTGAGGCGGGGTGGGCGGACGACCGTCCATTCGGTGGTGCTGCGGCGGGCCTCTTCCTCCATGGCGGCGAGGTCGGCGTAGACGTCGCGGAGCAGGCGGCGCAGCAGGGGGGACAGGACGGCGCGGTACAGCATGCCTTCGTCCTCGGGGATGGGGCCGACGGGGACGGCGCTGAGGATGACCAGCCTGCGGACGTCGCTCTGTTCCATCGCCTGGATGATCGCGCGGGTGGCGCCGGTCGCGATGCCGGCGTCCTTGCGGGAGCGGGGGCCTATGGCCGAGATGACGGCTTCCCGGCCGGCCAGCGCGGGGCGCAGCGGGCCGGGGCTCGTCACGTCGGCGGTGATCACTTCCAGGGCCGAGTGGCTGACGGGCAGCCGTGCAGGGTCGCGTACGACGGCGGCCACCTCGTGCCCGGCGTCCAGCGCCTGCTTGACGATGTGCTGCCCCGTGCGGCCGGTGCCCCCGAAGACTGTGAGTTTCATTCGTCGTCTCCCCATGGTTGGTGAGTACTCACTTACATCCTAGAATGGAGACCCTTCTGGCGTGTATCAAAGTTCCGTCCGGTGAAAGGCAGAATCCGTCCGATGCCTCACGAGCGCAGCGGCGCCCTCACCCGGGCCCGTATCCTGGACGCCGCCGTCGAACTCATGCGCACGCTGGGGCTGGCGCGGGTCACGACAAAGGAGATCGCCAAGGCCGCGGGCTGCTCGGAGGCGGCCCTCTACCGCCACTTCTCCGGCAAGGAGGAGCTGTTCGTCACCGTGCTGCAGGAGCGCATGCCCTGGTTCGGCGCCCTGCTGGCCCAGCTGGCCGCGGACGCGAGCGACCAGGCGCCGGAGGAGACCCTCACCGAGATCGCGAGCGCCGCCACACGGTTCTACGAGGCCACCATGCCCATCGGCTCGTCGCTGTTCGCCGAGCCCGCCCTGCTGGAACGCCATCGCGAAGGGCTGCGCAAGATCGGCGCCGGGCCGCAGAAGCCGCTGGAGTCCCTCACCGACCTGCTGCGGACCATGCGGTCGCGCGGCGAGATCCGCCAGGACGCCGACGTGGAGTCGGCCGCCGCGATGCTGCTCGGCGCCTGCCACCAGCGCGCGTTCCTCGGCCACTTCATGGGGCCCGAGGTCCACACCCGTCCCCTCGCGGAGTTCGCGGCCGGCCTGGCGCGTACCGTGCTGCGCGGCATCGCCTGACGACCACCGGGGTAGGCCCCGGGACGGCGGCGTGGCATGATGTTACTCGCGAGTAGCACAGAGGCGTGAAGCCGCCCAGCAACGAGGAGCCAGCCCGTGCCAACGTCCCGTGACGTCGTGTTCGTCGACGGCGTGCGCACCCCCTTCGGCAGGTCGGGGCCGAAGGGCCTGTACGCGGAGACACGCGCCGACGACCTGGTGGTGCGCGTCATCCGCGAACTCATCCGCCGCAACCCCGGCCTGCCGCCCGAGCGGGTCGACGAGGTCGCCATCGCCGCGACCACCCAGATCGGCGACCAGGGCCTCACCATCGGCCGCTCCGCCGCCGTCCTCGCCGGGCTCCCCAAGTCCGTGCCCGGCTACGCCGTCGACCGCATGTGCGCGGGCGCGATGACCGCCGTCACCTCCGTCGCGGGCGGCATCGCGTTCGGCGCCTACGACGTCGCCATCGCGGGCGGCGTGGAGCACATGGGCCGCCACCCCATGGGTGAGGGCGTCGACCCCAACCCCCGGTTCCTGTCCGAGAAGCTGGTGGACGGCTCCGCGCTGGTCATGGGCATGACGGCGGAGAACCTCCACGACCGCTACCCCGAGATCACCAAGGAGCGCGCGGACGCCTTCGCCGTCGCCTCCCAGGAGAAGGTCGCCAAGGCGTACGCCAACAACCGGATCCAGCCCGACCTGGTGCCGATGGCGATCCGCACCGGCGCGCTCGGCTGGGGCCTCGCCACCGAGGACGAGCCGCCGCGCCCCGGCACCACCATGGAGGGGCTCGCCTCGCTCAAGACGCCCTTCCGCCCGCACGGCCGGGTCACCGCGGGCAACGCCGCCGGCCTGAACGACGGCGCCACCGGCTGCGTGCTCGCCGCGGCCGGTACGGCGGCCGAGCTCGGCCTCACACCCAAGATGCGGCTGGTCTCCTACGCCTTCGCCGGGGTCGACCCCGAGGTCATGGGCGTCGGGCCGATCCCGTCCACCGAGCGGGCGCTGCGCCTGGCCGGGCTGTCCATCGAGGACATGGGCCTGGTGGAGATCAACGAGGCGTTCGCCGTGCAGGTGCTCGCCTTCCTGTCCCACTTCGGCATCGCCGACGACGACCCCCGGGTCAACCCGTACGGCGGCGCCATCGCGTTCGGTCACCCGCTGGCCTCCTCGGGGGTGCGGCTGATGACCCAGCTGGCCCGGGAGTTCGGCGACCGGCCCGACGTGCGGTACGGCCTGACCACGATGTGCGTCGGCATGGGCATGGGCGGAACGGTCGTCTGGGAGAACCTCGCCTGGGAGGGCGCCAAGTGAGCGGCATCACCGAGATCTTCGACGACGAGGTCGTCACCCACGCGCTGGTGCGCGACGTGCGGCTGCCGGGCGGCGCGGGCACCATGGCGCTGATCACGCTGGACAACGGCTTCGACCACACCAAGCCGAACACCTTCGGCCCGCGCGGCCTGACCGAGCTCGGCGCGGCGCTGGACGCCGTCGAGGAGCGCACCGACCTCGCCGCGGTCGGCCTCACCGGCAAGCCGTTCATCTTCGCCGTGGGCGCCGACCTCAAGGGCGCCGCACTGGTGCGCCGCCGCGAGCAGGCCGAGGAGCTCGGCAGGCTCGGGCACGAGGTGTTCCGCCGCCTCGGCGAGCTGGAGGTGCCGACGTTCGCGTTCGTCAACGGCGCGGCGATGGGCGGGGGGCTGGAGGTGGCCCTGCACTGCGCCTACCGGACGATCTCCGCGGGCGTCCCGGCGGTCGCGCTGCCCGAGGTCTTCCTCGGCCTGGTGCCCGGCTGGGGCGGCACGCAGTTGCTGCCCCGGCTCATCGGCCCGAGCAACGCCCTCAAGCTGATCATCGACAACCCGCTCGCCCAGAACAAGATGATCGACGGCAGGGAGGCGTATCGGCTCGGCGTGGCCGACGCGATCTTCGAACCCGCCGACTTCCTGGAGGAGTCGCTGCGCTGGGCGGCCCGGGTGCTGACCGGCGAGGCCGCCGTCAGCCGCCCGCCGTTCACCGCGGACGCCGACGCGTGGCAGGCCGCCGTGGCCGGGGCCCGCGCCCTGACCGACCTCAAGGTGCGCGGCGCCTCGCCCGCGCCGTACCGCGCCCTGGAGCTGGTGGAGCTGGCCCGCACCGCCGGGCGGGACGAGGGGTTCGCGGCCGAGACGAGCGCCCTGGCCGACCTGGTGATGGGCGACGAGCTGCGCGCAGGGCTGTACTCCTTCGACCTGGTGCAGCGGCGGGCCAAGCGGCCCGCGGGCGCCCCGGACAGGGCCCTGGCCCGGCCGGTCACCAAGGTCGGCGTGGTGGGGGCGGGCCTGATGGCCTCCCAGCTGGCCCTGCTGTTCGCCCGCCGCCTGGAGGTCCCGGTCGTGCTCACCGACCTGGACCAGGCCCGTCTCGACAAGGGCGTCGGGTACGTCCACGCCGAGGTCGACCGGCTGCTGGCCAAGGGCAGGATCGACGGCGACAAGGCCAACCGGCTCAAGGGGCTGGTCACCGGGTCGCTGACCAAGGACGCGTTCGCCGGGGCCGACCTGGTGATCGAGGCCGTGTTCGAGGACCTCAAGGTCAAGAAGCAGGTCTTCGCCGAGGTCGAGGACGTGGTCGGGCCCGAGTGCGTGCTCGCCACCAACACCTCGTCGCTGCCGATCACCGCGATGGCGGCCGACCTGCGGCACCCCGAGCGGGTGGTGGGGCTCCACTTCTTCAACCCGGTGGCGGTGCTGCCCCTGCTGGAGATCGTCCGCGGCGAGCGCACCGACGATGCCGCGCTGGCCACCGCGTTCGCGGTCGGGAAGGCGCTGCGGAAGTCCAGCGTGCTGGTGAAGGACGCCCCGGCGTTCGTGGTGAACCGGCTGCTGGTGCGCCTCATGGGTGAGGTGATCGGCGCCGTCGACGAGGGCACCTCGATCGAGACGGCCGACCACGCGCTGGACGGCCTGGGGCTGCCCATGACGCCGTTCACCCTGCTTCAGCTGGTCGGCCCTGCCGTGGCGCTGCACGTGGCCGAGACGCTGCACGAGGCGTTCCCCGACCGGTTCGCGGTGTCGGCCAACCTCGCCGAGCTGGTGAAGGCCGGCAAGCCCGGCGTGTACGCGGCGGACATGACCGTCGACCCCGAGGCCCGGGAGATCTTCGCCGGCGCGGGCGACGGGCCCGGCGCCGTCGAGGTCAAGGACCGCGCGCTGCGGGCCCTCGCGCAGGAGGTCCGGCTGATGCTGGACGAGGGCGTGGTGTCCGCGCCCGAGGACATCGACCTGTGCCTCATCCTCGGCGCGGGCTGGCCGTTCCACACCGGCGGCATCACGCCGTACCTCGACCGCACCGGCGTCTCCGCCGCCGTCGCCGGCCGCGCCTTCCTCGCCCCCGGCGTGGCCTCGGTCCCCGCCTGATGGACGCGCCGCGACCTGGGCCCGTCTGCCGCCCGGGGAGCGACGCGGCAGGCACGGGCCGGATCTGAGCCTGATCCGGCGCCCGATCACGCGTCCGGGCGTGATCGGGGGCCGGGTCGGAACGCCGCCCCCGCGCCGCCCCCGGGGCGCTGTGACCGGGGAGGCGCGGGGGTCCGGGATGATTGGGGCATGCTGGCCGACGTCATCGAGCACCTCGCCTGCCCGGTGTGCCGGGAGGACCTCACCCTCGCGGGCGGGGTGGCGCGCTGCGCGGCCGGCCACGGCTTCGACGTCGCCCGGCAGGGGTACGTGAGCCTGCGCACCGGCTCGGCCCCGGCGGGCACGGCCGACACCCCGGCCATGGTGGAGGCGCGGGCCAGGTTCCTCGGCGCCGGGCACTTCGCCCCGGTGGCCGACCGCCTGCGCGAGATCGCCGCGCCGGCCGGTGTGGTGCTGGACGCGGGTGCGGGCACCGGCTACCACCTGGCCGCCGCGCTCGGCCCGGCGGCCGTGGGCATCGCCCTCGACATCTCCAAGCACGCGCTGAAGCGGGCGGCCCGCGCGCACCCCCGGATCGGCGCCGTGGTGGCCGACGTGTGGCGCCCGCTGCCGGTCAAGGACGGCCGGGCCGAGGTGCTGCTCAACGTCTTCGCCCCGCGCAACGGGCCTGAGTTCGCCCGGGTCCTGGCCCCCGGCGGCGTTCTGGCCGTGGTCACCCCGACCCCGGGCCACCTGGCGCCGCTGGTCGCGCGGCTCGGCCTGCTGTCGGTCGGGGAGGCCAAGGAGCGCAGGCTCGGCGAGGCGCTCGCCGGGCACTTCGCCGAGGCCGGGCACATGATCGAGGAGTACGAGCTCACGCTCGGCCACGAGGACGTCGAAGCCGCGGTGGGAATGGGCCCGAATGCCTGGCACACTGACCCGATGGCGCTCGCGAAGGAGATTTCACGGTTGCCGGATCCGGTCGCCGTGAATATGTCGTGCAGGATCTCCATGTTCCGTAAGATCACCTAGAAGCCAAGGAATGAGATTTTCCGCGACTTTGTAGGCCATCTTCCGTTTAGAAGCGACATACTTAACGGCAACCCGCCGATCCCGACCGGGAGAGCGTGAGGGAGGGGCACCCCCATGAAGGCCGAGGAACGCTGGCAGGCCAGGTTCCGAGCGGCACGTATGACGCTGCCCATCTGGGCGCGGCTGGCACCCGCCAAGGCCGTGTACCGCTGCAACAGCTCCGGCACGTGGGAGATCCACGCCTGGGACCGCTCGATCGGCTCGACCCGCCAGGTCACCAAGCGTCCCCGGGGCACCTCCCACGCGGCGATCGACCCCACCGGCCAGTGGATCTGGTGGTTCGCCGACACCTACGGCGACGAGTTCGGCATCTGGATGCGCCAGCCGTTCGGCGGCGGCCCGGAGGCACCGGCCCACCCCGACCTCGCGCCGGGGCACCCGACCGGCCTGGCGCTGTCCGCCACCGGCATCGCGGCCGTGGGCCGCAGCAGCCGCCACGGCTTCCAGGTCCTGCTGGTCAGGGGCTGCGGCGAGAAGCCGGCCGTGATCTACGAGTCCCGTGAGTTCGCGCAGGTCGCCGGGATGTCGCTGGACGGCACCCTGATCGCGGTCAGCCACAGCGAGCACGGCGACTCGCGCCACCCCGCGCTGCGCGTGCTGCGGCCGGACGGCCGGGTGGCCGCCGACCTGCACGACGGGCCGGGCAAGGGCTTCTCCGGCGTGCGCTTCGCGCCGTCCATCAACGACCGGCGCATCCTCGCCCTGCACGAGCGCCGCGGCAGGCGCGAGCCGCTGGTCTGGGACCCGCTGACCGGCGAGCAGCGCGAGATCTGGCTGCGGGTGCCCGGTGAGATCACCGCGGACTGGTACCACGACGGGCGCGCCCTGCTGATCGGCCACAACAACCGCGCGCGGACCGAGCTGTTCCGGTACGACCTCGGCGGTGGCGGCCTGACGCCGATCAAAACGTTGCACGGCGTCATCCACGACGCCATGCCCCGCCCGGACGGCGTGGTGGAGTACTCCTGGTCCAGCGCCGCCCACCCGCCGGTGATCAGGTCGAGCGGCGGTCACGTCGTGATGAACCAGTCCGGGCCGTCCGCGCCGCCGTCGGTCCCGCTGGAGGACGTCTTCGTGGAAGGGCCGGGCGGGCGCGTGCACGCCCTGGTGTCCCGGCCGGAGACCGGCAACCCGCCGTACCCCACGGTGTTCCTGCTGCACGGCGGCCCCGCCGCCCAGGACGACGACTCGTTCCTGCCGAACGTCGCGGCGTGGGTGGACGCCGGGTTCACCGTGGTCAGGGTCAACTACCGCGGCTCGACCGGATACGGCTCGGCGTGGCGGGACGCGCTGCGCGGCGAGGTGGGCCACATCGAGCTGGCCGACGTGTCGGCGGTGCGCGACTGGGCCGTCGAGCAGGGCGGCGCCGATCCCGAGCGGCTGGTGCTCGCGGGCTCCTCGTGGGGCGGCTACCTGACCCTGCTCGCTCTCGGCACCCAGCCCAAGGCGTGGACCGCGGGCATCGCGGCGGTGCCGATCGCCGACCACGCCGCCACCTACCGCGACGAGACCGAGGGCCTGCGCGCCTACCACCGCGCGCTGTTCGGCGGCTCCCCGCAGGAGGTGCCCGACCGGTACGCCAGCTCCTCGCCGATCTCCTACCTGGACGCCGTGCAGGCGCCGCTGCTCGTGCTGGCCGGGGAGAACGACCCGCGCTCGCCGATCGGGCAGATCGAGAAGTACCTGGAGCGCCTGTCCGAGCGCCGGCACGACTTCGAGGTCTACCGCTACAACGCCGGGCACGGCACCCTGGTCATCGAGGAGCGGATCAAGCAGATGACCACGCAGCTCGACTTCGCCCGCAAGCACACCGGCCCCGACCGGCGAAGCGGCACCCGGTAGCCCGGACCCCGTCGTAGGTCAGCGGACGCCCTGCGCGGCGGCCTCGGGCCGCTCGGCGCGCAGGACCAGGATCGCCAGGTCGTCGGCGCTCGGCTCGCTCGCGAAGTCCAGGACGGCGCGGTGGATGCGCTCGGCGACCGCGCGGGCCGACAGGTCGACGCACTCGGCCAGCAGCTTGCCGAGACCGCCCTCGTCGTCCAGCAGCCGCGTGCCCGACCGGCGCTCGGTGACGCCGTCGGTCACGCCGAGCAGCACGTCCCCCGGCGCCAGGACCACCCGCTCGGCCTCGAACTCGGCCTCGGGGAAGACACCGAGCAGCGACTGGGCGGTCACCACGGCCTCCACCACGCCGGTCGGCCGCAGCCGCAGCGCCTCGGGGTGCCCGGCGGAGATCAGCGACAGCTCAAGCCCCTCGTCGGTCCGGGTGATCTCGCCGTGCAGCAGGGTGAGGAACCTGGCCCGCTCGCCCTCCTCGAGGATCGCCCGGTTGAGCCGGGAGACGACCGCCGCCACGTCGTACCCCTCACGGGCCAGCAGCCGCAGCGTGTGGCGGGCCAGCCCGGTGACCGCGGCGGCCTCGGGGCCGGTGCCGCAGACGTCGCCGATGGCGAACCGCCACGTGCCGTCGGCGGTGGCGAACAGATCGTAGAAGTCGCCGCCCACCTCGTTGGTCTCGCCCGCGGGTTCGTACACCACGGAGTAGTCGAGGCCGGGGGTGACGGCGGGCACGCCCGGCGGCAGCAGGCTGCGCTGCAGGGCGCGGTTGGCGTCGGCCTGCTGGGCGTACAGGCGGGCGTTGTCCATGGCCAGCGCGGCCCGGCGGGCGAGGTCCTCGGCGAGCTGGGCGATGTCGTCGGGGAAGCGGCCGGACCGGCCGAGGCACATGACGCCGAGGCTGCGGCCCCTGGCCACCAGCGGGAAGGCGAGCGACTGCCAGTCGGGCAGGGAGATCGGCATGGGCCGGAGATCGTCGGCCGAGGGGATCGCGGCGTCGGCGAGGAGGTCGCGCAGGGCGTCCATCCTGGACTCGTCGGCGTGCCAGAGATAGGCCAGGTCGTGCTGGCCGCTGCCGTTGTCGGCGGTGTAGACGGCGCACCAGGTGGCCAGGCGGGGCACCACGATCTGCGCGATCAGCGCGGGGACCATGTCCGGGTCGAGGGTGCCGGCCAGGAGGTCGCTGGCGTCGGCGAGGAAGCCGAGCCACCCGGGGCCGCGCGAGGTGGTCTCGGTCACGCCGCCCTCGCGGTCCTCCCGGGGCGACATGGTGTGCGGCAGGCCGAGCCGGGCCCAGGTGGTGCGCTGGGTGCCGGAGAAGGTGACGCCCCAGGCGGCCACCGGGACGGCGGGGGCGGCGGGTGCCCTGTCGTCGTCCGCCCGCTGCCGGACCTCGATCTGGACGGCGTCCCCCTGATGGCCCCATACAATTTCAAATGGGACATCGCCTACTTCTGTGACGAATTCTCCCGTGAGTCGTTCGGCGTCCGCAAGGATCGACGTGGCGGCCCACGCGGTGAGCACCTCGTGCGTGAACTGCCTCGCGGCGGGTAGGGCCGCCTTGCCCGCCACGAACGACGCGGCCAGGGCACCTCGGGAAAAATTCGTCATCACACCGTGCATACCACAGATGGCCGTCACATGCGGTCAGCGGAGCAGGCGACCGCATAGTGTCCTTCATGCCAGACTGGCACTACTCCATGTCCCGCCCGAACAGCGTGAAGGAGGCTTCATGAAGGGCACCCCGACTCTCGCGGGGTCCGGTTCGGAGCGGTCTTACACCGAGTCCGATCTCCGGCCGTTGCTGGAGACGCTCGTCGCTTGGCGTGACGGCGACTTCCGGCGGCGCGTACCCCATGCGGCGCCAGGCATCCTCAGCGAGGTGCGGCTGCTGATCAACGAAGTGGCCGACCGCCGCGAGCACCTGGCCAACGAACTCCTGCGCGTGCGCCGGGAAGTCGTCAAGGAAGGACGGTTCGGCGTCCGCCTGACCCCGGGCCCCGGCGTGGGCTCCTGGGCGGAGAGCGTCCACTCGGTCAACGACCTCATCGACGCCCTCGTGGGCCCGGTCAGCAGCGCGGCCGACGTGCTGGACGCCGTCGCCCAGGGCGACCTGTCCCGCCGCATCGACATGGACCGCACGGCCCGGGGCGAGGTGCGCCGCCTCGGCAAGGCGATCAACGGCATGGTCGACCAGCTGGCGCTGTTCAGCTCCGAGGTCACCCGGGTCGCCCGCGAGGTCGGCTCGGAGGGCCAGCTCGGCGGGCGGGCCAACCTCCGCGGCATGTCCGGCAGCTGGCGCGACCTCACCGAGGCCGTCAACACCATGTCCAGCCGGGTCTCGGCCCAGGTCCGCGACATCGCGGTCGTCACCACCGCCGTGGCGCGCGGCGACCTGTCGCGCAAGGTCACCGTCGACGCCGTCGGCGAGATGCTCGAACTCAAGAACACCGTCAACACCATGGTCGACCAGCTCTCGGCCTTCGCCGAAGAGGTCACCCGCGTGGCCCGCGAGGTCGGCACCGAGGGCGAGCTCGGCGGCCAGGCCCGGGTGCGCGGCGTGTCCGGCGTCTGGAAGGACCTGACGGACAACGTCAACGTCATGGCGAGCAACCTCACCAGCCAGGTGCGCAGCATCGCCACCGTGGCGACGGCGGTGGCCCAGGGCGACCTCTCCAAAAAGATCACCGCGGACGCGCAGGGCGAGGTGCTCCAGCTCAAGGACACCCTCAACACCATGGTCGACCAGCTCTCGATGTTCGCCGACGAGGTCACCCGCGTGGCCCGCGAGGTCGGCACCGAGGGCCAGCTCGGCGGCCGCGCCGACGTGAAGGGCGTGTCGGGCGTCTGGAAGGACCTCACCGACAACGTCAACTCCATGGCGAACAACCTGACCTACCAGGTCCGCAACATCGCCCAGGTCACCAAGGCCGTCGCGGGCGGCGACCTGTCCAAGAAGATCGACGTGGACGCCCAGGGCGAGATCCTGGAGCTGAAGTCCACGATCAACACGATGGTCGACCAGCTGTCGCTGGTGGCCTCCGAGGTGAGCCGGGTCGCCCGCGAGGTCGGCTCGGAGGGCCAGCTGGGCGGCCAGGCCCAGGTGCACGGCGTGTCGGGCGTCTGGAAGGACCTCACCGACAACGTCAACTTCATGGCCAACAACCTGACCTCCCAGGTGCGGCAGATCGCGGCCGTCTCCACCGCCGTGGTGCAGGGCAACCTCTCCAAGAAGATCACCGTGGACGCGCAGGGCGAGATCCTGCAGCTCAAGGACACGGTGAACACCATGGTCGACCAGCTCTCGCTGTTCGCCGACGAGGTGACCCGCGTGGCCCGCGAGGTCGGCACCATGGGCCAGCTGGGCGGCCAGGCCCGGGTCCGCGGCGTGTCCGGTGTGTGGAAGGACCTCACCGACAACGTCAACCTCATGGCCACCAACCTGACCTACCAGGTCCGCAACATCGGCGAGGTCACCACGGCCGTCGCCCGTGGCGACCTCTCCCGCAAGATCGACGTGGACGCCCAGGGCGAGATCCTGGTGCTGAAGACCACCATCAACAAGATGGTGGACCAGCTCTCCTCGTTCGCCTCCGAGGTCACCCGTGTGGCCCGCGAGGTCGCCTCGGACGGCCGTCTCGGCGGCCAGGCCCGGGTGGAGGGCGTCGAGGGCACCTGGAAGCAGCTCACCGAGAGCGTGAACGAGCTGGCCAGCAACCTCACCACCCAGGTGCGCGCCATCGCCGAGGTGACCAGCGCGGTCGCCCGCGGCGACCTGACCCGCTCGATCAGCGTCCAGGCCCAGGGCGAGCTGGCCGACCTGAAGGACAACATCAACACGATGGTGT
Source organism: Sphaerisporangium aureirubrum (assembly GCF_042658925.1). Taxonomy (NCBI): domain Bacteria; kingdom Bacillati; phylum Actinomycetota; class Actinomycetes; order Streptosporangiales; family Streptosporangiaceae; genus Sphaerisporangium; species Sphaerisporangium aureirubrum. Next base: position 92,093 of record NZ_JBHSRF010000004.1, on the reverse strand, counting down.
CCAACCTCGTCGCCACCACCAAGGCCAACCAGCAGCAGGACTGGCTGAAGTCCAACCTGGCCCGCGTCTCCCGGCTGATGCAGGGCCACCGCGACCTCATGGAGGTCGCCAAGCTGATCATGAGCGAGCTGACCCCGCTGGTCTCCGCCGCGCACGGCGCCTTCTACATGGTCACCGGCACCAGGGACGGCAGGCTGCGGCTCATCGCCGGGTACGGCGTGCGGCCCGGCAGCCGGGCCAGGCAGAGCTTCGCGCTCGGCGAGGGCATCGTCGGCCAGGCCGCCGCCGAGGGCCGCCCGATCGTGCTGGACGACGTGCCGGCCGGATTCCTCACCATCGACACCGGCCTGAGCAGCTCCACACCAGCCCAGATCGTCGTGCTCCCCGTCCTCTTCGAGGACCAGGTGCTCGGCGTGGTCGAGCTGGCGTCACTCGGCCGGTTCGACGACGTCCACCTGGCCTTCCTCAACCAGCTCGTCGAGACCATCGGCGTCACGATGAACACCATCATCGCCAACTCCCGCACCGAGGGCCTGCTCACCGAGTCCCAGCGGCTCACCACCGAGCTGCGCGAGCGCTCGGACGAGCTGCAGCGCCAGCAGGAGGAGCTGCGCCGCTCCAACGCCGAGCTGGAGGACAAGGCCGCGCTGCTGGCCAAGCAGAACCGCGCCATCGAGATCCAGAACTTCCAGATCGAGCAGGCGCGGCGCACCCTGGAGGAGCGGGCCGAGCAGCTCGCGGTCTCCTCGCGCTACAAGTCCGAGTTCCTCGCCAACATGTCCCACGAGCTGCGCACCCCGCTGAACAGCCTGCTGGTGCTGGCCAAGCTGCTCACCGAGAACAGCGACGGCAACCTCACCTCCCAGCAGGTCGAGTTCGCCCGCACCATCCACGGGGCCGGGTCGGCGCTGCTCCAGCTGATCAACGACATCCTCGACCTGTCCAAGGTCGAGGCCGGCCGCATGGACGTCCACCCGCAGCAGCTCTCCGTGCCCAAGCTGGTCGACTACGTCGAGGCGACGTTCGCGCCGCTGGCCAGGGACAAGGGCCTGTCGTTCAGCGTCGAGGTCGACCCCTCGGTGCCCGAGGAGCTCCTCACCGACGAGCAGCGCCTCCAGCAGGTGCTGCGCAACCTCCTGTCCAACGCGGTGAAGTTCACCCCGAAGGGCGAGGTGCGCCTGCGCGTCTCGCGGGCCGCGGGCGAGGTGCCGTACATCGACGAGACGCTGCGCGGCGCCGAGGACATCCTGTCCTTCTCGGTGGTGGACACCGGCATCGGCATCGCCTCCGACAAGCTGGACGTGATCTTCGAGGCGTTCCGGCAGGCCGACGGCACCACCAGCCGCAAGTACGGCGGCACCGGCCTCGGCCTGTCGATCTGCCGCGAGATCGCCCGGCTGCTCGGCGGCGAGATCCACGCCACCAGCGAGCCGGGCCGCGGCAGCACCTTCACCCTCCATCTGCCGATCAACTACACCGGCCCGCTGGCGGACGGCGACGGCGGCGCGTCGGTCAGCGTGCCGGACGACGCCGGGCGCCACCTGGAACCGGAGGCGCCCGTGCTCAACATCGAGGCCCCGCTCACCGACGACCTCCACATCCCGTCGCTGAGCATGAACAACGACGTGAAGCCCTGGCAGGGCGAAGACCCCCTGAACGGCGCCAAGGTGCTGATCGTGGACGACGACATCCGCAACGTGTTCGCGCTGACCAGCGTGCTGGAACGGCACGGCTCCACCGTGGTCTACGCCGAGAACGGCCGCGAGGGCATCGAGCAGCTCGAACGCAACGAGGACGTCGCGCTGGTGCTGATGGACATCATGATGCCCGAGATGGACGGCTGGGCCACGACGTCGGCGATCCGCCGCATGCCGCAGTTCACCGATCTGCCGATCATCGCGCTCACGGCCAAGGTCATGCACGGCGACCGGGAGAAGAGCATATCCTCGGGCGCCTCGGACTACGTGCCGAAGCCGGTGGACGTGGACCGCCTGCTGGAGCGTCTGCGTGGCTGGCTGACCCGCCACCGGGTGGGCTCGGGAGAGGTCAAGGAGGGACGCGGTTGATGGCGGAGCGAGCGAAGATCCTCCTGGTCGACGATCGCGAGGAGAACCTGATCGCGCTGGAGGCCATTCTCAGCTCCCTCGACGTGGTGGCGGTACGGGCGAGGTCCGGCGAGGAGGCGCTCAAGGCGCTGCTCGCCATCGAGTTCGCCCTCATCCTGCTCGACGTGCGCATGCCGGGCATGGACGGCTTCGAGACCGCGGCGCACATCAAGCGCCGCGAGCGCACCCGCAACATCCCGATCATCTTCCTGACCGTGGTGGACAGCGCCCCCGACTACGCCTTCCGCGGGTACGCCGCCGGGGCCGTCGACTACCTCACCAAGCCCTTCGACCCGTGGGTGCTGCGCGCCAAGGTCTCGGTGTTCGTCGAGCTGTACAACATGAACAGCCGCCTGGCCGACCAGGCGGCGCTGCTGCGCGACCGGCTGGCCGTCGAGCTGCCGGACGGCACGGGCGCCGAGGTGCTGCCCGAGTTGTCCCGGCGGCTGACCGCCGTGGAGGAGGAGCTTACCCGGGTCAAGGAGCTGACCGCCAAGACCCAGGGTGCCATCCCGCTCACCGGCCCGCTGCGCGACCTGTCCGAGCGGGTGCTCCACCTGCGCGCGGGCTTCGACGCGTTGTCCTGACCCTGCGCCGCCGCGTCAGGTGTCCTCCTCGGAGCCCGACGAGCGGGAGTTCTCCGTGACGAGGCTTTTGACCAGCGTGTCGAGGTCCACGACGCCCGCGGCGACGGCGGCGTACAGGTCGTCCAGCTCGCGGTGGCCGAGGCGCTCGGCCACGCTGCCCGAGACGCCCTGGCACTCCAGGTCCAGCAGTTCCAGGCCCTCGGCGGCGACCGCCTCGGCGACCAGGCGCCGGCCCTTGTCCGCGGCGTCGTCCGCCCGCTGCGCGGCCAGGTGGCGGCGGATCAGCAGCCGGGCGGTGGGGGTGGTGGCGGCCACCAGCCCGTCCGCGGACGGCGAGGCCGTCTCGGCGGTGAGGATGTGCACCACCGCGCCGTCGTCGACGCGGGCGTGCAGGGGGACCAGCCTGCCGTTGATCAGCGCGCCGATGGCGTGGTCGCCGATCTCCGGGCCGAGGGCGTAGGCGAAGTCGATGGACGTCGCGCCGGGCGGCAGCGGGATGACCTCGCCCTCGGTGGTGAACGCGGCGATGCCGTCCGGGCGCAGGTCGCCGCGCAGGGACTCCAGGAAGTCCGCGGAGGTGGCGTCGTTCTGCCAGGCCAGCAGGCGGCGCAGCCATTCCAGGTCGATGCGCCCCGCCACGTCCGCCCCCGGCCCGCGCGCCATCTCGTGGATGTGCGCGGCGAGGCCCCGCTCGGCCGTGCGGTGCATGCGGCGCGTGCGGATGATGACGTCCATCACCTTGCGGCCGTCGGCGATCACCCGGGTGTGCAGCGCGCGGTAGAGGTTGAAGCGGGGCAGCGAGATGAAGTCCTTCAGGCGGCCGGGCACGGGGTTCATGCAGGCGTGCACGGCGCCGAGCGCGATGTAGCAGTCGCGGTCCTCGCCGTCCACCAGCACCAGCAGCCGGAACAGGTCGGCGGGTTGCAGGGTGTCCAGCCGGTCGCCCACGTCCAGGTGGACGGCCCACAGGTGGCGGCGGTACAGCATCACCTCACCGGCGACCCGCTGGTCCTTCAGCGCGTCGCGCAGGCGCCGCACGGCGGGCTGGAGCAGGGCGCGGCCACCGGCCTCGCGGGCGTCCAGTGCGGACTTGATGGCGTCGTGCGCGTCGGGCTGGAGCACCGAGAAGCACAGGTCGTCCATCTCGCGCTTGAGTTCGTACATGCCGAGGCGCTCGGCGAACGGGATCAGCAGCTCCTGCGACTGGCGGGCGATGCGCTGCTGTTTGTGCGGGGGCTGGAAGCCGAGGGTGCGGAGGTTGTGCAGGCGGTCGGCCAGCTTGATGAGCAGGACCCGCAGGTCGGCGGCGGCGGCGAGCACCATCTTGCGGAACGTCTCGGCCTCGGCGCGCTCGCCCCACTTGGAGCCGTCGAGCTTGGTCACGCCGTCGACCAGCACCGCGATCTCGTCGCCGAAGTCGGCGCGCAGCTCGGGCAGGGTGTAGGAGGTGTCCTCGACGGTGTCGTGCAGCAGGGCGGCCTGGAGCGTGGCGGTGTCCATGCCGAGCTCGGCGAGGATCAGCGTCACCGCGAGCGGGTGGATGATGTACGGCTCGCCCGACTTTCGCACCTGGCCGCGATGCGCCAGCTCGGCCGCGTCGTACGCCCGGCGCACCGGGCCCATCTTGGGTTTCGGGTATCCCGCGCGGTGCGCGCGCAGCACGGAATCGATGTCGACCTGATCGTCCGCCCGTGCGGCGCGCGGCACCGGGTCCCGGAGGGTCCGGCCGCGCCGCCCGGAAGGCCGCTCCTCACCCATGGGTACTCCCTCGCCGGTGTACCTGAGTCATCGCGAGCAACTTCGAGCAAACTACGGGCAACTGCGCGCGCACGCGCGCATGACGCCCACGTTAGCGCCGGGCACGCTCCAAGGCATCCCAGAAACCGCGCCGCAGTGCGTGGCGTACTTCGTCGTGCAGCAGGAAATCGATCGGCAGGGACGATCCCTGGAGCAAACGGGCCTCCAGGTCGGACGGCATCCGGGGCTTGCGGGCCAGCACGGCCTCCAGCCACAACGCGGGGGCGTCCCGCGCGACGGACTCGCCGAAATCGTGTCCTTCCTTGTGTGCGGCTTTCACGGCGTCGGCCAGCGTGGTGGTGCCCGGGCCGTGCGACGGCACCGGCGCCGGCTGCGGCCCCGTGTAGGGCCCGAGGTGCGATCCCGCGTACGGCGAACCTCCGGCGTGCCCTCCGGAGTACTGGCTGGGCACCGGGGAGGCCTGCGGCGGGATGGGGGCGGGCATGGGGCCGGTGAGCGGGCCCGGGGCGTCCGTGCTGTACCCGCCCGAGTACGCGGCGGGCAACGCGGGCTGCGTCGTCCCCCTGGGGGCCGGCGGCGCCCCGGGAGGCGCGTCCTGCGGCGTCCCGTGCGCACCGGACCGGCCGCCGTGCGCTCCCGGCTGCCCGGACTGACCGCCTTGTCCCGGCTGATGCCCGCCGAACTGGCCGGACTGGCCGGACTGATGCCCACCCGCCTGTCCTGGTGACTGGTGCCCGCCGGCCTGACCGGGCTGCTGGCCCGCCTGGCCGGACGACTGATGCGCGCCGGCCTGTCCGGGCTGCTGGCCCGGCTGGCCGGACGACTGATGCGCACCGAACTGACCGGACGACTGGTGTGCGCCTGCCTGGCCCGGCGACTGGTGTGCGCCCGCCTGGCCGGACGACTGGTGCCCGCCCGCCGCGCGAGGCCCTGCCGACAGGCCTGAATGGCCGCCCGCGCCGGCCCCACCCGGCCCGGTCGCGTTCGCGCCGTCTCCGTGGGCGCCGCTGCTGAGGCCCCTACCGGGCTGTTGTCCACCGGTGGAGCTGAGCCCGCCCTGTCCCGTCCCGTGCGACCCGGTGCCGAAGGACCCGCCGTACGAACCGCCCGCACCGGGCCCGCCGGCGCCGTGCGAGCCACTGCTGAGGCCCCCGCCGCCCTGCCGGCCACTCCCGGTGCCACCGGCCCCGGAACCGCCCGTGCTCAGTCCGGTTCCCGTCGTGCCGCGTCCGGTCTGGCCGGACCTGTGTTCGCCCGGCTCGGACGATCCCGGAGACTGCCCGTCCATCCCGAACACGCTCGGAGTGAGGGGTCCGTCATCGGACGACGACTGCGCGCCCCGGCCGAAGGAACTGCCCAGGCCGTACGCCCCTTGCCCTGGCGAACCGGGCCCCTGGCCCTCCGGTCCGAAGGACCCCGGTCCAGGGGAACCGTGCGCGGGGGTGCCCTGCGGATCCGGCGCCACCCCTTGGACACCCGTCCCGACTTGCCCGCCTTGACCACTCTGCCCGTACCCACCCGAGCCCGCGGCGCCCGCGCCATAGCCACCGGAGCCTCCGGCACCCGCACCACCCGCGTCGTACGGGCCAGAGCCCGCGGCGTCCGCGCCATACCCGCCGGACCCCGCGCCGTCGGTACCGTACGCCCCGGTGCCTGCGGCATCCGCACCATACGAACCGGAACCCGAACCACCCGCACCATACGAGCCGGAACCCGAACCGCCCGCACCGTACGAACCGGAACCCGCACCATCCGCACCATACGAGCCGGAACCTGAGCCGCCCGCACCGTACGAACCGGAACCCGAACCGCCTGCACCGTACGATCCGGAACCCGCGCCACCCGCGTCAAACGAACCGGAACCCGAACCGCCCGCACCATACGATCCGGAACCCGCACCACCCGCCTCAAACGAACCGGAACCCGCGCTGCCCGCACCATACGAACCGGTACCTGCGGCGCCCGAACCGTACGCGCCGGAGGCTAGGCCACCCGAACCACCTGAACCGTAGGAGTTCGATCCTGGGCCCCCCGCGCCATGCGAACCCGAACCTGAACCACCCGCGCCGTGCGAACCGGAACCTGAGCCGCCCGAACCGTGCGAGCCGGGGCCTGGGCCGCCCGAACCAAGCGCGCTGGATCCTGGGCCGTCCGAACCAAGCGCGCCGGATCCTGGGTTGCCCGCGCCGTGCGAACCGGAACCCGCACCACCCGAACCGTGCGAACCCGACCCCGCACCACCCGAACCCTGCGAACCCGAACCACCCGCGCCATGCGAACCCGAACCGGGACCACCCGCACTGTGCGAACCCGAACCTGGAGCACTCGAACCGAGCGTGCCTGAACCTGGACCGCCTGGACCAAGTGCGCCCGGACCTTGGCCGCCCGCGCTGTGCGAGCCGGAACCTGAGCCCCCCGGACCATGCGAGCCCGCGCCTGCGCCGTCCGCGCCGTACGGGCCGGTGCCCGTGTCGTACGAGGCGGCGGGCGTGCCCTGGCCGTATGCGCCTGGGCCGGTGGTGCCGGGGCCGTAGGTGCCTGAGGCGTGGACTCCCGTTCCGGGAGTGGGGCTTGGTGAGGCGGTGGTGCCGTAGGCGGTGGGGGGGTGGTCGCCGGGGTGGGGTGGGTGCTGGTCGGGTTGTGCCTGCTGGCCTGGCGTGGAGGGGCGGGACTGGGAGGTGGGGGTCATCGCGGACAGGCCGGAGCGGGTCGTGGGGGACAGCGCGCCGGAGGCCTGGGCCAGGGAGGCGGCGCCCAGCGGGCCGGGGCCGAGGGCGCCTTGGGGGGCGGGGCCGTGGGCGGAGGTGGTGGAGAGGCCGGAGGCGGGGCGGCCGTGGCCGTTGCCGTTGCCGCCGTCGGGGGGGCCCGCCACGTTGCCGGTGACCAGGTTGACGTAGGGGCGCAGGTGGCCGCCGCTGATCTCGATGAGGTCGTCGCACTCCTGCTGGAGGGTGCGGGAGACGGCCCAGCTGCCCTCGGCGGCGATGTGGATGACGGTGACCCGGATGCCGAGGTCCTGCGCGTCGCTCACGACCTGGGCGAGGTCCTCGTCCCCGCTCACCACGACGGCGTCGCAGATGGCGTTGTTGCGGGCGAGGGTCATCAGGTCGCGGTGGACCTGGGCGTCCACACCCTCGCGGCGGCCGGGGCGGATGCGGGCCAGGCGCAGTTTTAAACCGGGGATGTCGGCCAGCGCGTCGTGTTCGGGCGTGCGCCGGCCCTCGACCGTGGCCTCGTACCAGTAGCACCGCAGCAGCGGGAGGTCGGTGCGCTCGCGCGACAATGTGGACAGAAGTTGCAGCAGACCGGGGTAGTCCCAGGCGACGGCTTCGCGATGGCGGGTCCCATGCACGGCCATCGCGCCGTCGGCCAGCAGGTAGCCGGCGTCCACGAACAGCGCGCAGCGATCCACGCGACACCGCCCTTTCTACGTGGCCCAGGCCCGGTGGCAGCCGAAGCCCGGCCCGATCCCAGGGTAATGAAGCCTCTGATCGCGCGAGGGTGAATCCCGGCGATTCGGCCCGCGCATGGCCACATCTAGGGACGTCCACGCAGACCGTACCAGTTTGCTCTTTAATCCCGACCTGCGGTGATAAGGGAGTGGCCGCAACGTGCACGAACATCGGCGTTCTCTAGGCTGGCCTCATGAACGACCGCGCGAATCTGCTGGATGAAATCATCAAAAAGGGAGTCGTACACGGCCGTGTCGTCCTCTCCTCCGGGCGTGAGGCGGACTGGTACGTGGACCTGCGCCGGATCACCCTGGACGGCGTCGCGGCCCCGCTGGTGGGCCGCGTGATGCTCGACCTCACCGAGGACCTCGGCTACGACGCGGTGGGCGGCCTGACGCTCGGCGCGGACCCGGTGGCCACGGCGATGCTGCACGCGGCGGCGGCGCGCGGGCGGCGCCTGGACGCGTTCGTGGTCCGCAAGGAGGGCAAGGCGCACGGCTTGCAGCGCCGCATCGAGGGCCCGGACGTCGCCGGCCGCCGCGTCCTCGCGGTGGAGGACACCTCGACCACGGGCGGCTCGGTGCTGACGGCCGTGGAGGCGCTGCGGGAGGCGGGCGCCGAGATCGCCGGCGTCGCGACCATCGTGGACCGCGGCGCCGCCTCCGCCATCGAAGCCACGGGCCTGCCCTACCGGACCGCGTACACCCTCACCGACCTCGGCCTGTCCTGAACGTTTCACCTTTGACGGGACGTCCGGGGACCGGCGCCACCGGTCCCGGGCCGTTCCCGATCAGTTCGGGCGTTCGACCGTGAAGGACTGGCGTTCGCCGGGTTTGCCGGGTTTGCGGGGTTTGCCGTTCACCTCAACGTAGACGGCGGCGGCGTCGCCCAGGACCACGTCGAGGCGGGGCTGGTCGTAGACCGCCTGCTGGCCGCGGCTCAGGTCGCGGTCCTCGACGACGTCGCCCCCGCTGACCCGCACGAACAGCGGGCAGCTGTCGGCGCGGCACTCCACGAACAGGGTGGGGGTCGAGGCGGCCGGGACGGCGGCCGACGTGGCGGGCGCGGGCAGGGGCGCGGCGGAGACAGCCGGCGCGGCGGCGCCGGACGGCGTGCCGCCGTCGGTGTTCAGCGAGCCGATCAGTGCCAGCACGCCGAGCACGATCAGCGCCAACACCACGAGGACGGCCACGCCTGTCAGCAACAGGCGGGCGAGCCCCATGGGGTCGGTTCTGTGGCGTCCCACATATCGGAGGGTAGCCGCTTCGTGGCGGCGAATGGCCGTTCAGCTGCACATTCGTCTGACGGGTCGGCGCACGGGGGCCTCACCGGCCTGTCGCGGACAGGACCGGCCAGGGGGCCGCGACGGGCCCGCCTACAGCGGGGAGGCGGAGTCCCGGTGGTGACGGCCGCGCGGCTCGGCGGGCGGGTCGGTGAGCTGCCCGGAGCGGGACGCCTTCCGGCCCTTCATGATCTCGCGGATGATCGGGATGATCGAGAGCAGGATGATCACGGCGGCGCCGGGCAGGATGTACCGGTCGACGTTGGGGATGGCGCTGCCCGCGAAGTAGCCCACGAGCAGCAGCGACTCGGTCCACAGGACGCCGCCGACGATGTTCCACACGAAGAACTTCGGCGCGGGCATGCCGAGCATGCCGGCCACCGGGTTGAGGAACGTGCGGACGATCGGGATGAACCGCGCGAGCACCACGGCCTTGGCGGGGCCGAAGGTCTGGAAGTAGTGCTCGGCCTTGTGGACGTACTCCTGCTTGAACAGCCGGGACTCGGGCCGGGAGAACAGCCGGGGGCCGGTCTTGGCGCCGATGTAGTGGCCGAGCTGGGCCCCGAAGATCGCGCACAGCGGGGCGCCGATCAGCAGGACGGGCAGCGGGAACGGCGCGTCGAGGCCCACAGAGGTCGCCACGGCGGCGGAGGCGCCCATGCCCGCGACGACCAGCAGGGAGTCACCGGGCAGGAAGAAACCGATCAGCAGCCCGGTCTCCGCGAAGATGATCGTGAGGATGCCGATCAGACCGAAGGTGACGATCCACCACTGGGCATCAAGAAGATTCGTGAGGTCCATCACGGACGAGACTATCCTGGCGAGCAGGTTCCGCGCGCGAACGGGTACGACGAGGTATATCGAGCGAGCGCCGGCCTCCGGCGGTGACCGGAGGCCGCGGCCCACCGGCCTAGGCCGGTCCGTGGTTTCCCGACTCGCCGCTACTTCGCAATACTTGCTACCTGCCCCCGTAAGTGCACGTACTGGCCTGTGCGGCCATCAGAAATCCGTCTAGGGAGATGACTTCCGATGCCTATCGCGACCCCAGAGGTCTACGCCGAGATGCTCGACCGGGCCAAGGCCAATGGTTTCGCATACCCGGCGATCAACGTGACGTCCTCGCAGACGCTGAACGCCGCGCTTCGCGGATTCGCGGAGGCCGAGAGTGACGGGATCATCCAGGTGTCGACCGGTGGCGCCGAATACCTCTCCGGCCCCACCGTCAAGGACATGGTCACCGGCGCCCTGGCGCTGGCAGGGTACGCGCGAGCCGTCGCCGACAAGTACCCCGTGCAGATCGCCCTGCACACCGACCACTGCCCGAAGGACAAGCTCGCCGGGTTCGTGAACCCTCTGCTGGACATCTCCCGGCAGCGTGTCGCCGAGGGCAAGGACCCGATCTTCCAGTCCCACATGTGGGACGGCTCGGCGTGCCCGCTCGACGAGAACCTCGAGATCGCCCGTGACCTGCTGGCGAAGGCCCGCGAGGCCAACGTCGTGCTCGAGGTCGAGATCGGCGTCGTCGGCGGCGAGGAGGACGGCGTCGTCGGCGAGATGAACGAGAAGCTGTACAGCACGCCCGAGGACGCCCTGGCGACCGCCGAGGCGCTCGGCGTGGGCGACCAGGGGCGTTTCCTGCTGGCGGCGACCTTCGGCAACGTGCACGGCGTGTACAAGCCGGGCCACGTCAAGCTGCGCCCGAGCGTGCTCAAGGAGATCCAGGACGCGGTCGGCGCGCAGTACGGCACCGAGAAGCCGTTCCACCTGGTGTTCCACGGCGGCTCCGGCTCGTCGCTGGACGAGATCCGCGAGGCGATCTCCTACGGCGTGGTGAAAATGAACATCGACACCGACACGCAGTACGCCTTCACCCGCCCGGTCGCCGACCACATGCTCCGCAAGTACGACGGCGTGCTGAAGGTCGACGGCGACGTGGGCAACAAGAAGGACTACGACCCGCGCGCGTGGGGCAAGTCGGCCGAGGCGGGCATGGCCGCCCGGATCGCCCAGGCCTGCGACGACCTGCTGTCGGCGGGCAACAAGCTCTGATCACGGAGCGTGCCCGGCGGGGCGGCGGCCCGCGCCGGAAGCACATCTGATACGCGCCGGGAACGGGCGGGTCGTTGACCCGCCCGTTCCTTGTGAATTCCCTGAGAAAGGACCGTAAAAGCCGTAATAAGCAGACTCATGTCCCAATCTTCTCGTTAGCATCATCAAAATGTTCATCTCCTACCGAGCGCGGCCATATGTCTGCGGTGCCATCGGTAAGTGGGATGCACGGGTGGCGGACAGGCTGCTGGCCGCGTCGCCGCGGGGCCTGGACGAGGTGCACCGCTCCCCCACGGCCGCCCTGTGGTCCACGGGCGAGCCGGAGAACTGGTCGGCCGGTTCCCGGTCCGGCTACCTGTGGTGGCCCGCCGCGGGCGGCCCCCCGCAACCCTCCTCGTGGCGCGACGCCGCCGAGCGTCGCCTGGCCGCCGGGCTGGTCGTCGACCGCGACGGCGCGGTGCTGCACACCGACGCGCTCGGGATCAACGAGCTGAACGTCCGGGCGCACGGGGACGCCCTCTACTTCTCGGTCCGGGTCGACCCGCTGGTCCACCTGGACGACCGGCCGCTGCGCGCCGACTGGTCGGCGCTGGCCAACCTGCTGGTGCTGATGACCCCGATCGGGGACGAGACGCCGTTCGCCGAGATCAGGCGCCTGGAACCGGCCACCGCCTGGCGGGTCCCGGCCCGCCCGTCCTGGCCCGCCGGCCGCGAGAGCTTCGAGCCCGCCTGGCTGGACACCGGGAAGGCGCCCACGCCGCGCGAGATGACCGAGCTCATCGCGGCCCGGATCCCGCGCAGGGCCACCCCGGTCACCATCGGGCTCAGCGGCGGCTGGGACTCCCGCCTTCTCGCCGCGCTGGCCGTGCGCCGGGGGGTGCGGGCCCAGGCGTGGACCACGAGCACCGACGACGGCCTGGACCTCGACGTCGAGCACGCCCGGCGGGTCGCCGGGGAGCTCGGCCTGCCGCACCGGGTGGTGACGCCCGGCCCCGAGGCGTGGCTGGAGGAGCACCGGGACGTCTGGCGGCGCACGCAGTACCAGACGCTGCACCACGGGTGGGCCATGCCGTACGCCCGCGCGGTGCACGGGCTGCGCGGGCCGCTGGTCGACGGATGCCTCGGCGACGCGCTGCTGCGCCGCCGTCCCGACCACGGCACCATCGCGCGGGCCGGGGACCACGCCGAGGCGCGGCGGATCTCCTGGCGGGCCCTGTCGCCGGGTTTCCCGAGGCACGAGGGGATCTGGGCGCCGGGGATCGGCGAGGCCATCGCCGAGCTGAGCATGACGGCGTTCGACCGGGTGACCCGTCCGGTGGAGGGCCATCAGGCGCTGCCGATCCTGGCCCGGCTGCTCACCCGGTACCGGGGGATCTACGCCTCGCCGAACTGGCTGCTCGGGCCGGAGGCGGAGGTCGTGCTGCCGTTCGCCGACCCCGAGATCGTCGCCGGGGCGCTGAGCGTGCCGCTCGCCGCCCGGGAGGACCACGCCTACTACCGGGCGATGCTGGAGTACGGCGCGCCCCGGGTGGCCGGGCTGCCCTCGACCAACGACCCCGGCGAGCGCCCCGAGCCCGGTCCGCGGCGGGCGACGAGCCCGGCGGCGCTGGCCGCGCTGGCGCGGGAGATCGCCGGGTGCGGCGAGGTCCGGGAGCTGCTCGGGCCCCGGATGCTGGCCGCGCTGGACGACCCCGGAGTGCGGGCGCGGCAGGCCCGGTGGTCGGGGCCGCTGTACGTGCTCCAGTGGGCCGGGCTGCTCGCGCGGTGGCGCGCGGAGTATGGATCGCGCATCGATTGGCGCTCTCTTGGCTGAATTCCCGTATCGTGAAATAGCCCTTTGCCTGCGGAAATACTCAAAGAAAGGGTAAAAATGCGGACACCACCTCCACGCCTGCTGCTGGCCGCCAGCGCGGCGGCAGCCGGGCTCGCGGTGCTCGCGCTGGTGCCGCTGTCCGCGTCCGGACTGGTCGACCCCCTCCAGGCCACCCAGCTCGCCCTCTCCGCCGTGACCCTGGCCATCGCGGCGGCGCTCATCGCGAACGTGCGCCGCACCGACGGCAAGGCCCTGCGGATCGACGCGCGCACCAAGCGCCAGGAGGCCGCGCTCGCCCAGACCGGCTCGGACCTCCGCCGGATCGCGACCACGCTGGACGACCTCGCCGGACGCCTCGACGACGCCGGACGCGATCGCGTGCGGCACGTGCTCGCCGCGCTCGGCGAGGACCGCATGGAGCTCACCGCCCAGTCCGGCCGCCTGGCCGGCCTCGACGAGGCCGTCACGCGCCTGAACGACGCCACCCGCGAGACCACCACCGGCCTGGCCGACCTCCGCCGCGCCCACGACCGCCTGGCCACCGCCACCGGCGTCCAGGACCTCGCCGACCGCCTGACCGACCTCGCCGGCACCGTCCGCGACACCCGCTCGGCCGTGACCGGCACCGCCCGCCAGACCTACACCCAGCTGGAGGCGCTGGTGGACCTGCGCGCCCTCCTCCAGCCCCGCGCCCCCCTCCCGCCCCTGCGCGGCTGGGCCGCCTCCCCCGACGTCCTCCGCCTCCTCGTCGGCCGCATCGCCACCGCCCGCCCCAAGACCATCCTCGAATGCGGCAGCGGCGCCTCCACCATCTGGCTCGCCTACGCCGCCCAGCGCTTCGGCGGCGGCCACGTGATAGCCCTGGAACACGACGAACGCTTCGCCCAGTCCACCCGCGACCTGATCCTCGCCCACAACCTCCAGGACGTGGCGGAGGTCCGCCACGCCCCCCTCACCACCTGGACGGACCGGGGAGGGGAGACCTTCCCCTGGTACGACGTGCGGGCGGTGCAGGATCTGCCTGAGGTCGGGCTGGTGTTCGTGGACGGCCCCCCGGGGGCCACGGGCCCGGAGGCGCGGTACCCGGCGGTGCCCCTGCTGCTGCCGCACTGCGCGTCCGACGCGTGGATCGTGCTGGACGACGCGGACCGCCCCGCCGAGCGGGAGATCGCCGAGCGGTGGCTCGCGGAGTATCCCGAACTGGCCGCCACCAGCCACAAGGCCGAGAAGGGCGCGATCATCCTGCGGCGGACCCACGGATGACCGTCACACCCGTGCCCGCCGAGGTGGCCGCCGAGCTGCGCAGGGGCGGGAAGATCGCGATCGCGACCGCCGGGGTCGGGACCGCCGACCTCGACGAACTGCTCCCCGGCGTGGCCTACGAAGCGGCCGACGTGGACGAGATGGGCACGGACCCCTGGGTGATGACCGACCCCTCGGCGGTCGCCGTGGTGGCGCGGACGCCGACGGATCTGCGCCGTGCGGTCGCCCTCGGGGACGCGTTCCCCGACGCCCAGGTGATCGCGGTGATCGTGCTGGAGAGCCCGCAGTGGTGCGACGCCCCGGGCGTGCGCCTGTCGCCGGGGCTCGGCCGCAAGTTCCTGCGCGACCTCGCGGTGTCCAGGCACGGCAAGAGCGGCTGGCGGGTCAGGACCCGTTTCTCGCACCCCCGCCCGGCCGGGGAGGTCGCCGCCGCGGTGGCCCGCGGCTTCGGCGCCCACCCGCTCGGCGCCTACGCCCTCCCCACCGCCGGCCTCGCCGGACCGGGCCTCGCCGCCTGGCGCCCCGGCGACCCCAACGCGCGCTTCAGCGACACCCGGGGCCCCGCCCCCGACCGCGCCGGAGTCCCGTCCGGCGACCTGGCCGTACGCGCCACCGGCGACGACACGGAGTGGATCGACGAACGGGTACAGGTCGTGGACCGCGTGGCCGACCCGTCCTGGGCGCGCATCGGAGCCCCCGGCGGGTACGGCGTGCTGCGGGACACGGTGCTCGCCCCTGAGGCCGTGCCCCCCGTGGACGAACGCTCGATCAACCCCAGAGGCTTCGCCAAGATCCCGTCCCGGGGATACGCCACCCTGGAACGGCGCGACGGCGTCACGGAGATCCGCCTGGAGGACCGGACCCTCGTCCGCGTCCCCGACTCGGGCGGCGTCACCGACGCCGACATCGGCAGGCTCCGCCGCCTGCGCGGCGTGCGGATCGGCTGGCGCCACGCCCACGGCGGCCCCGTCGCCGCCGCCCGCACCGTCACAACCCTCGCCGCCGCCGGCGTCCCCCTGCTGTGCGACCCGGTGCCGGACTGGGCCGCCCGCGCGCTGGGCCCCGGCCTCACGGCCCACCTGACCGGCGCGACCGAGGACGACCTCTCCGACGACCTGCGCCGCGAGGAGCACAGCGTACGGCTGCGCCGCGCCGCCCTCGGCACCCACGGCACCATGGCCCGCTGGCGCGCCCTCGCCGAGGGGGCGGGCGTCCCGGTCCCGCCGCGGGACTCGATCTCGGTCGTCATGTGCACCCGCCGCGCCGACCTGGTGCCGTTCGCCCTCGGCCAGATCGCCCGGCAGCGCGGCGTGCGGCTCGAAGTGATCCTCGCCCTGCACGGCGTGCCCGCGACCGCGCCGGAGGTCCGCGACGCGGTGGCCCGGTTCGACCGCCCGATCACCGTCGTGGAGGCCGGCCAGGACGCGCCGTTCGGCGTGGTCCTCAACCAGGCCGCCGCCCGCGCGAGCGGCTCGTTCGTCAGCAAGTGGGACGACGACGACTGGTACGGGCCCGACCACCTCGCCGACCTGCTGCTCGCCCAGGAGTACTCGGGCGCCGAGCTCACCGGCGTCGCGTCGGAGTTCTTCTATCTGCAGCAGATCGACGTGACGGTGCGCCGCAACTGGACCAGCGAGACCATGTCCGACCACGTGGCGGGCGGCGCGTTCATCGTGTCCCGCTCGGCGTTCGAGGCGCTCGGCGGCTTCCGCCCGGTGTCCCGCGCGGTGGACGTCCAGTTCTTCCAGGCCCTGCTGCGCGCGGGCGGCGGCATCTACCGCACCCACGGCCTCGGTTTCGTCGCCCGCCGCGCCGCGCGCGGGCGGCACACCTGGCAGGAGCCGGTCGGGTACTTCCTGGCCCGCGCCAGGGACCAGTGGCCGGGCTTCAGACCCAGCCGGTTGATGGAGACCGGGAAATGACCGTCGGAGGGGGACCGGTGTCAACGGGGACATCGTCCGGGCCGGGGCGACCGCCCCGGATCAGGCACAACGACTACGGCGTGCTCACGCCGCCCGAGCCGGGCACCTGGCGCCCCAGCCTGTCGGTGAGCGTCGTGATCGCGGCCTACGGGCACCAGGACAAGCTCGACCTGACCCTCGCCGCGCTCGCCGCGCAGAGCTACCCGTCCCACCTCACCGAGGTGATCGTGGTGGACGACGGCACGCAGCCGGCGCTGCGCCTGCCGGAGATCGCGCCGGAGAACACCGTGCTCCTGGCCACCGAGCCGGGCGCCCGGGGCCGTTCCGACGCCCGCAACGCCGGGCTGGCCCGCGCGGGCGGGGACGTCGTGCACTGGCTGGACGCCGACATGGTGACCTTCCACGACGAGGTTGAGGAGCACATGCGCTGGCACCACCTCGCCGACCACCTGGTGGTGATGGGCTACGTCCGCTACGTCGAGCACCGCGCCGGCACGCCGACCCCGCGGGAGGTCCACGCGGCGGTGTCCGCGGGCGCGGCGGACAAGCTCTTCGACGAGGAGCGCAGCGAGCCGCACGCCTGGATCGTGGACCTGGCCGAACGCACCGACGGCCTGCGCACGGCCGGGGACTCGGCGTACCGGGTGCACGTGACCAACGCGGCGTCGGTCAACGCGCGGCTGCTGCGCGAGGCGGGCCCCCTGGACACGAGCCTGGTGCTCGGCGAGGACACCGAGCTCGGGTATCGGCTGGCCCAGGCGGGGGCGGCGTTCGTGCTCGCCCCCGGGGCCCGCAGCCGCCACCTCGGGCTGTCCATGATGATGCGCGACAAGGACAGGATCCGCCGGTACAACCACGCCTACGTGCCCGGCCTCGTCCCGTACATGCGATGGCAGCGCACCCATCCGCGCCGCCAGTGGCAGGTGCCGTACGCCGAGGTCGTCGTGGAGGCCGCCGGGGCGTCCTACGAGGACGTGCGCGCGACCGCCGACGGCGTGCTGGCCGGGACGCTGAACGACGTGGTGGTCACCCTCGCCGGCCCGTGGGACGCCGCCCGGGAGGACCGGCGCAACCCGCTGGACAGCACCCACCTGGACCTGCTGCTGCTGCGCGGCCTGTACCGGGGCGAGCCGAGAGTGAGATTCGTCACCAGCGTGCCCGCCACGGCCGCGCCGGTGCCGTACCGGCTGACCTGCCCGCCGGGGTGGGTGCCCGGCGCCGAGACGCTGCGGCGCCTGGTGGAGCACGCCTCCAAGCACGGCCACGGCCTGGTGTCGGTCGCCCTGGACGAGGGGGAGGACGCGGTGCTCGCCGCGCGCCTGGAGCACACCGGCGCCTTCGCCCGCGCCGCCCTGGTCCGCGAGCCGGGCGAGCCGCTGGACGTGGCCGTGCACGACGTGTCGGGCACGCACTGGATGGACGGCGCGTCGCTGGGGTTCCTGCCCGCCGCCATGGCCGAGCCCGCCAAGCGCGGCAGGACCGACGACCCGGCTCTCACCAGGGAGCTCACCCGGCTGCGCGAGGAGAACGCCCGGCTGACCGAAACCCTCGCCGCCCGCGGCGACGGCGGCGCCCCCGCTCCCGCGGAGCGGGTGATCCCCCGTCCCAGGGGCCGGTGGTTCCGCACCTCGGGGCGCTGATCGCGGCCCGGCCAAGATTTTTTCCGGTTTTCCCGCGCATCGCAGAAGGTGGTATGACCAGACGTCCGGAACACAGGTAAGACTGTGCTCATGGAACCGCACGAGAACCTTATGTCCGGCCCACCGCCCGTCCATCTTCCGGACACCCCGGAGGCCCGGGAGTCCCTGGAGTCCGGCGCCAAGGCCAGCGACACCGCCGCCCGTTTCCCGGCGTACTCCGCGGCCTGGGCCGCCCTGGCCGACGAGGCGTTCGCCGCAGGTCACGCCGTCACGTCCTACGCCTTCGCCCGCACCGGTTACCACCGTGGGCTCGATCAACTGCGCCGTGCGGGATGGAAGGGGCACGGGCCGATCCCCTGGGAGCACGGCCCCAACCAGGGCTTCCTGCGCTGCCTGCACGCCCTGTCCCGGGCCGCGCAGGCGATCGGCGAGAAGGACGAGGCCGAACGATGCGCCCAGTTCCTCCGGGAGAGCAGCCCCGCCGCGGCGAAAGCCCTCGCGAGTCAGTAAGTCGCGCTTGGGTGACATCGGCCTGCTCGGGTAGTCTCACTACGCAAGAGCCCCTGTCGCACTTGCGCCAGGGGTTTCGTATTTGTGCGCGGGAGTACAAACCATGCCGGCTGTCGTTCTCGTAGGCGCCCAGTGGGGCGATGAGGGCAAAGGTAAGGCCACCGACCTTCTGGGCGGCGAGGTCGACTACGTCGTCCGCTACCAGGGCGGCAACAACGCCGGCCACACCGTAGTCATCGGCGACCAGAAGTACGCCCTGCATCTGCTACCCACGGGGGTGCTGTCGCCGGACGTGGTGCCGATCATCGGCAACGGCGTGGTGATCGACCCCGGGGTGCTCCTGTCGGAGATCGACGGGCTGAAGAAGCGCGGCATCACGTGCGACCGCCTGCTGATCTCCGCCAGCGCGCACCTGATCATGCCCCACCACAAGGCGCTGGACAAGGTCACCGAGCGCTACCTCGGCAAGGCCCGCATCGGCACCACCGGGCGCGGCATCGGCCCGGCGTACGGCGACAAGATCGCGCGGATGGGCGTGCGGGTGCAGGACCTGCTGGACCCCGGCATCCTCAGCAAGAAGATCGAGGTCGCGCTGGGCGAGAAGAACCAGGTGCTGACCAAGGTCTACAACCGCCGGGGCATCGACCACGGCAAGGTCCTCGAGGAGTACCTCGCCTACGCCGAGCGGCTGAAGCCGTTCATCGCCGACACCTCGCTGATCCTCAGCAAGGCACTGGACGAGCACAAGGTCGTGCTGCTGGAGGGCGGCCAGGGCACGCTCCTCGACATCGACCACGGCACCTACCCCTTCGTGACCTCCTCCTCGCCCACCTCGGGCGGCGCGTGCGCGGGTTCGGGCATCCCGCCGACCCGCCTGACCCGCGTGATCGGCATCGTGAAGGCGTACACCACCCGCGTCGGCTCCGGTCCGTTCCCCACCGAGCTGACCGACGACATGGGCGAGTGGCTGCGCCGCACCGGCGGCGAGTACGGCACCACGACCGGCCGCGACCGCCGCTGCGGCTGGTACGACGCGATCATCGCCAGGTACGCCACCCGGATCAACGGCCTGACCGACTTCTTCCTCACCAAGCTCGACGTGCTGACCGGCCTGGAGCGCATCCCGGTCTGCGTGGCCTACGACGTGGACGGCACCCGCCACGACGAGATCCCGATGACGCAGACCGAGTTCCACCACGCCAAGCCGATCTACGAGGAGCTGCCCGGCTGGGAAGAGGACATCACCGGCGCCAAGACGTTCGAGGACCTTCCGAAGAACGCGCAGGACTACGTGCGCGCCCTGGAGGAGATGAGCGGAGCGCCCATCTCCGCCATCGGCGTCGGCCCCGGCCGGGACCAGACCCTCTCGCTGCGCCCGCTCATCTGACCCCCCACGGCCCCGCCTGGACGGGGCCGGTACGGGTGACCGATAGAGTGCGCCGTTGTGCAGGTTGAGATTCACGGCCACCGGGGGGCACGGGGCCTGCGCCCGGAGAACACCCTTCCCGGTATGGCCTACACACTGGAGCTCGGTGTCCATGTGATCGAGCTCGATGTCGCGCTGACCGCCGACCGGCAGATCGTGCTGACGCACGACCTCACCGTGTCGGCGGTGACCAGCCAGGACACCGGGCCCGCCACGCCGGGCGACCCCGCGTACCCCTACGTCGGCAAGCCCATCCGCTCGCTCACGCTGACGCAGCTGCGCACGCTCGACGTGGGTGCCCGGCACCCGAGGAGGCCGGACGATCCTTACGCGCGCACCCAGACGCCGGTCGCGGGCGCCCGCATGCCGACCCTCGGGGCGGTGCTCGGCCTGCTGGCGGCCTACGACGCCGACGGGGTGCGGCTGAACGTCGAGCTGAAGTGCGACCCCACGCGGCCCGGCGAGTCCGCCGATCCCAGGGAGCTCACCGAGCTGGTCGTGGCCGAGCTGGACCGGCACGGACGCCTCGGCGGCACCGCCCTGCTCAGCTTCGACTGGCGGGTGCTGCACGCCGCGCGCGACCTGGTCGCCGCGCGGTACGCCCTGGTCGAGAAGGCGACGCTGCGGCCCGAGTGGCTCGGCCTGGACCACGTGACGGACTTCGGCGGGGACGTGGCGGCGGCGGCCGCGTCCATCGGGGCCACCACCCTGTCCCCGGACCGCGTGCTGGTCGACTCCGACCTGATGGACCAGGCGCGGAAGGCCGGGCTGGCGACCGTGGTGTGGACCGTCAACGACCCCGAGGAGGCGTCCCGGATGATCGGGCTCGGCGTCGCGGGCATCGTCACCGACTACCCCGACCGGATGCGCACCCTGTGGGCGGCGCGCGGCCTTCCCCTGCCGGAACCGCTCACCGTGCCGAAACGCGCCGCCGTCCCCACCTGACTTCGTTATCGAACGGATTTGCGATCCGCGCGCGTCACAACATCAACTGGAGTGCGCGCGGGAGTATCGTGCGGAGAACTGAAGTGGCGGGACCGCCGCCCGGCGGCCGGCGCCGGCATCGAGGCGGGCGCGCGACCGGACAACACGCCGCGAGACCGGAGGTCGCTCATGCGGGGAACGTCGCAGGTGTCGCAGATGTCGTCGTGGGCCACCGAGCGCTTCGGCGGCCGCGCCGCGCAGGTGCGCGGGCAGCTCGCCGCGTCGCTGCTGGAGGCCTCGGGCAACGCCCAGGACGCGCAGAAGTCGTCCCGCAGCGGCAAGCGGTACGCCTACGGCTCCACCCTGATGGCCCGGCGGTACGAGGCGCTGCTCGACGGCTTCCGGAGCGAGCCCGGCTTCCAGGCCGTGCGGCCGCACGGCTCGCCGCACCATCTGGTCGTGCTGGACGGCAACCTGTTCCTGCCGTTCCGCTACGCCGAGGACGACACCACGCCGATCAGCGAGGCCCGGGTCGGCGACGGGCGGGTGTCGGCGCTGGTCCGTGAGCTGTTCACCCGGTTCGGGCCCGCCCCCTCGTACTACCAGGAGTCGCTGGACCTCAGCGCGGGCCTGCCGGAGGACCCCGCCGAGGCGGAGGCCGAGCAGGCCGAGCTGGCCGCGGCGCGGCCGGTGCTGGCCCAGCTTCCCGGCGACACCCGGCTGATCCCCGTCGCGTACGCCGCCAACGCCCAGGCGGGGCTGCTGCGGCTCCACTGGGGCGAGGCCGAGCTGATCGACGACATGGGCCGGGTGCACTGGGTGCACTGCGAGCCGATCCCGCTGCTCAGCGCGCTGCCGTGGGTCACGCCCGCCGCCGAGGCCGGCGCCGCCGAGCGGTTCGACCAGGGTGCCGAGCCCGGCCTGGACCTCACGGCCGAGCGCGGCCCGTTCCCTGGCACCGGCGACGTCGTCCGCCTCGCCGCAGCAGATGACCGGTCGTGAACGCGAGCCGTCCCCGCAGGCGGTCGCGGACGCCTTCGACCAGGCCCGGCTCACCCAGGCGCGGCGGCTCGCCGGGCTGACCAAGAAGGACCTCGCCGAGCGGATCGGCGTGACCCCGGCCGCGGTCGGGCAGTACGAGACCGGCACCACCCACCCGCGGCCCGACCTGATCCCGCGGCTGGCGAGCGCCCTCGGCGTCCCCATGGCGTTCTTCCTGACCGGCAGGCCGCACGGGAAGCTGGACGGGTCGATGGCCCACTTCCGCAGCCTGCGCTCCACCCGGGCCCACCAGCGGGCCAAGGCCGTCGCGTTCGTCGAGCAGGTGTGGGAGCTGACCCACGCGCTGGAGCTGCGGGTGCGGCTGCCGCGGGTCGACCTGCCGGGCTTCTCCGGCGGCGAGGTGCACTCGGGGGTCGAGCTGCCCCGCGACCCCGCCGCCGCGGCCCGCGCGCTGCGCGCCCACTGGCGGCTCGGCACCGGCCCGATCGCCCATCTGGTGCGTCACATGGAGGCGCACGGCATCGTCGTGGTGTTCCCGCCCCCCGACGAGGACGCCACCACGGTCGACGCCTTCTCCACCTCCCAGCTCCCCCGCCCGATCGTCGTGCTGACCGCCAACCGCTTCGACGACATCCACCGCCACCGCTTCACCGCCGCCCACGAGCTCGGCCATCTGGTCCTGCACGGCGACACCGCCGCCGGCGACCCTCAGCAGGAACGCGAGGCCGACGCCTTCGCCGCCGAGTTCCTGACCCCGCGCGACAGCATCCTCCCCGACCTCCCGAGACGCCTGGACCTCCGCCGCCTCGCCGAACTCCGCCGCGTCTGGGGCGTCTCCGTCGACTCCCTGCTCTACCGCTGCCGCGAGGTGGGCCTCCTGTCCGACTCCTCCACCGCCCGCGCGTACCAGCGCCTGGCGGCCCTCCGCGACCAGCCCGGCTTCGCCGGCGAACCCATCACCGGCTACCCCGGCGAACACCCCGCCATGCTCCGCCAGGCCTTCGACCTCGCCTGCACCGAAACCCCCCTGACCCTCCCCCGCCTGGCCACCACCCTGGCCTGGCCCACCCCCCGCGTCCGCGCCCTGCTGGGCCTCCCCGACCACCGCCCCGAACTCCGCCTCGTCCCCTGACCTCGCCTGCCGCGCGGAGTGCCCGCGATCACGAGCATCCGATCTGTACGGGGCTGAGTGGAGCGCCGTACGATGCGGCGCATGCCGTCCATTGGGCCTTTTGAATTTGTCATCCTGCTGGTTCTCGCCGCAGTGGCCGTCGGCCTGGTGTTCGGTGTCGTGGCGGTGGCCCGCAGGGGCGGCGGGAAGGACCCGGCGCCGGTGGTGGCGCCGCAGGATCTCGAGCCTCTCATCGCGCATCTGGTCAGGGAGCGGCAGCTGATCCAGGCGATCAAGGAGGTGCGGCAGAGCACCGGTCTCGGGCTGGCCGAGGCGAAGGCGGTCGTGGACGGTGTGGCGGCCGGGCGGTCGCTCTACAGCCGTCCGAGCATGGCGCGGTTCCAGCAGATGGTCCTGCCGCCGACCCCGCAGGATCTGCCGCAGGACCTCCCACCCGACCTCGCGACCCGGGTGCGCCAACTCAAGGCGGCGGGGCGGACCGAGCAGGCGGTGCACCTGGTGCGCGGGGAGACCGGGATGGAGGATCGGGAGGCCCGGCTGTTCGTCGACAGCCTGTAGGTCAATACGGTGGACGCATGACGATCGACCAGCCCACCGTGTCCGCCGCCCCCGAGACCCCGGTGACCTTCAGCGCGGAGCTGTGGCAGGCCATCGAGCCCGTGTACGCGGCGATCCTGGCGCACCCGTTCATCACCGGCCTGGTCGACGGGACACTGCCCAAGGAGGCGTTCGGGCACTTCGTCGTGCAGGACTCGCACTACCTGCGGGACTACGCCCGCGCGTTGTCGGTGTGCGCGGCCAGGGCCCCCGACGAGGACGACGTGCGGGCGTTCGCGGGCGACGCGGTGGGCGCCGTCGCGGCCGAGCAGGAGATGCACTCGGCGTTCATGGCCGGTCTCGGCGGCGCGGCCGAGCACGCGGCCCCGGTGGCGCCGACCACCCGGGCGTACACCAGCTACCTGCTGGCCACGGTGTACGGCGGGTCGTTCCTGGACGGCCTGGCGGCCGTGCTCCCCTGCTACTGGATCTACGCCCGCGTCGGGGAGGCGCTGCTGGAGCACTCGTCCCCCGACCCGCTGTACCGCCGCTGGATCGCCGCCTACGGGGACGAGACGTTCCAGGCCGTCGTGCGCCGCGTGGTGGCGCTCACCGACCGGGCCGGCGCCGAGGCCACGGACGCCCAGCGCGCCCGGGCCCTCGACCACTTCGTCACCACGTCGCGCTACGAGTGGATGTTCTGGGACGCCGCGTGGCGCCGGGAGACCTGGCCGGTCTAGGGGCTCAGGCTCACAGCCAGCTGTTGCGGCGGAACCCCCGGTAGAGCAGCGAGCAGATGACCAGCATGGTCCCGATGACCGCGGGATACCCCCACATGGCCGACAGCTCGGGCATGTGCGAGAAGTTCATGCCGTAGATCCCGGCGATCATGGTCGGCACCGAGATGATGGCCACCCACGCGGAGATCTTGCGCATGTCCTCGTTGGCCAGCGCGTTGGACCTGGCCAGCGCGGCCTGCAGGATCGAGTTGCACAGTTCGTTGGACGACTCCACCTGCTCGCACACCCGGGCCAGGTGGTCGCCCACGTCACGGAAGTAGTCCCGCATGTCGGAGGGGATCATGCGGCGCTGCGGCAGCGCCCCGAGCGGCGTCTGCAACGGCGTGACCGCGCGCTTCATCTCGATCATCTCGCGCTTGAGCTGGTAGATGCGGCCGATGTCCCGGGAGCTCACGTCCGCGAAGACCGCCGCCTCGACCTCCTCCAGCTCGGCCTGCATCAGGTCGGCCACACTCAGATAGCGGTCCACCACGTGGTCGGCGATGGCGTGCAGCACGCCCGAGGGGCCGCGGGACAGCAGCTTGGGCTTGGCCTCCAGCCGCCCCCGCACCTCGGCGAGCGGGCAGTGCTGCCCGTGGCGCACGGTGACCACGAAGTCGGGCCCGACGAACACCATGATCTCGCCGACGCCGATGATCTCGCTGGACGCGGTCAGCTCGTCGTGGTCGAGGTAGGAGACGGTCTTCAGCACCACGAACAGGGAGTCGCCGTACCGCTCGACCTTGGGGCGCTGGTGGGCCTTGACGGCGTCCTCGACCGCGAGGGGGTGCAGCCCGAAGACCTCGGCCAGCCACTCGACCTCGGGGGCCTCCGGCTCGTGCAGGCCGACCCAGACGTACGCCTCGGGGGAGCCGGCCGCGGAGTTGTGCTCCCGGACCAGGCTGACGGCCTCGGGGATGCCGGGGACGTCCACCCGCTTGCCGCCGATGTAGGCGCCGAACTCCACCAGGGAGTCGCGCGGCGGCACGCACCGTGCGTCCGGCACGACGCGGCGCAGGGCGGCGGGCGTGGCGGTCGTTCCGATGCGGACGTGCGTGGTGCGGGGGTGACGGTTGATCCGCTGGAAAAGCGTGGACGAGCGCATGATGGTCCCTTCCCGCCCGGCAATAGCGGGAGCCGCGCACGACGCGGCGAACGTCACAGGGAGCGGACGCGTGTAGGTCTCAGCCGGGCACCGAGTTGGAGAGGTCGGGTTTGCGCACGACGTACGTGCGCGAGCACGTACTGCTGGGATCACCAGATGTCATCCCGATTCCACCTCCAATCAGCCGAAGACAGACCAAAGCCGCCCCAACGTACCATGGGCCTGGCCGTCCGCCTAGCTTACCTCGCCCTTACACCCCCCGATCATGGGATGCGCGAAAGCAGGGGCGCCACCTGGGGTCTTCTTTTAGCACTCTTGGCTTATATAAGCGGCATGTGATATTCATGGACTCGTGCACGCGTTCGATATCCTCGGCGACCCGGTGCGCCGCAGGATCCTGGAGTTGCTGGCCGGCGGCGAGATGACCTCCGGCGCGGTGTGCGAGGTCATCCGGCGGGAGTTCGGCATCTCACAGCCGGCCGTGTCCCAGCACCTGCGGGTGCTGCGCGACGCCGGGTTCGCCCGCGTCCGCCCCGAGGGCACCCGCCGGCTGTACCGGGTGAACTCCGAGGCACTGCGCGAGGTCGACAGCTGGCTGGACAACTTCCGGCGCTTCTGGACCCCGCCGCTGATGGCCCTCGGCACCGAGATCGCCCGGGGCAAAAGGGAACAGCGGCTGCGCGGCTCCGGCGCGGAACCCGACGAAGACCACGAAGAAGACCAAGGGAGTTCCCCATGATCGATACGACCGAGCAGATCAGCGCCGTGGAGCGCACGATCGGCAGCCGCGTGCTGGAGGCCGGCGAGGCGCGGGTGCTGACCGCGAGCCAGACCTACGACGCGCCCATCGAGGAGGTGTGGGACGCGCTGACCGACATCGAGCGCATCCCGCGCTGGTTCCTCCCCATCACCGGAGACCTTCGCGTCGGCGGCAGCTACCAGCTGGAGGGCAACGCGAGCGGCAAGGTCGAGCGCTGCGACGCGCCGACCGGCTTCGCGGCGACCTGGGAGTTCGGCGGCCAGGTGAGCTGGATCGAGGTCCGCCTGTCCCCCGCGCCCGGCGGCGGCACCCGCTTCGAGCTGGAGCACATCGCCCATGTGGACGAGGCCATGTGGGCCCAGTTCGGGCCCGGCGGCGTCGGCATCGGCTGGGACAGCGCGCTGCTCGGCCTCACCAGCCACTTCGCCGCCGAGGGGGAAGGGGTGGACCCGGCGCAAGCCGCGGAGTGGGTGGCCTCCGACGACGGCAAGCGCTTCATGGCGCTCAGCAGCGAGCGGTGGGCCGAGGCGAGCATCGCGGCCGGCACCGACGAGGCCGAGGCCCGCGCCGCCGCCGGCCGCGTCCTCGCCATGTACACCGGCGAGGGCCCCGGCCCCGAGATGTGACGGCCCCCGCCCGCCCGGCGTGTCCCTTGAGCCGCGCCGGGCGGGGCGCGAGCGGCGTGTCCACAGGCCAGGCGTGCCTCGCCCTGTCCGTCCACAGGGCAGGCGGGGCGCGGTGCGCCTGTCCACAGGCAGGGCGGGCAGGGCACGGGCGGGCCGTAGACTCCCTGCGTGCGCGTACTTGTGATTGGGTCCGGTGGCCGTGAGCACGCACTGTGCCGTTCGCTGGCGCTGGATCCCGAGGTGACCGAGGTCCACTGCGCCCCCGGGAACGCGGGCATCGCGGCGGTGGCGGCCGTCCACCCGGTGGTGCCCACCGATCCCGGGCAGGTCGCCGCGCTCGCCGGGCGGCTGGCCGCCGATCTGGTGGTCGTCGGCCCGGAGGCCCCGCTGGTCGCCGGGGTGGCCGACGCCGTGCGCGCGGCCGGGGTGCCGTGCTTCGGCCCGTCCGCCGACGCGGCGCTCATCGAGGGCTCCAAGGCGTTCGCCAAAGAGATCATGACCGCGGCCGGGGTGCCGACCGCCGGGGCCCGGGTGTGCACCACACCCGAGCAGGCCCGCGCGGCACTGGAGGAGTTCGGCGCGCCGTACGTCGTGAAGGACGACGGCCTGGCGGCGGGCAAGGGCGTCGTCGTCACCTCCGACCTCGGCGCGGCCCTGGCGCACGCCGCCGCCTGCGAGCGGGTCGTGATCGAGGAATACCTCGACGGCCCCGAGGTCTCCCTGTTCGCCCTGTGCGACGGCACCACGGCCGTCCCGCTCCAGGCCGCCCAGGACTTCAAGCGCGCCCTCGACGGCGACCAGGGCCCGAACACCGGTGGCATGGGGGCCTACACCCCGCTGCCCTGGGCCCCCGAGGGCCTCACCGAGCAGGTCATGGCCGAGATCGTCCTGCCCACCGTCCAGGAGCTGGCGCGGCGCGGCACGCCGTACACCGGGGTCCTCTACGCGGGCCTGGCCCTCACCGGCGGCGGCCCCAAGGTCATCGAGTTCAACGCCCGCTTCGGCGACCCGGAGGCCCAGGTGGTCCTGGACCGCCTGGAGACCCCCCTCGCCGGGCTCCTCCACGCCTGCGCCACCGGCGCCCTGTCCGCCCACCCCGCCCCGTACCACCGCGACGGCGCCGCCGTCACCGTGGTGATCGCCGCGGAGAACTACCCCGGCCCGCCCGTGACCGGCGACGTGATCGAGGGCCTGGACCACGTGACCAAGGACTCCTACGTCATCCACGCGGGCACCGCCGCGGACCCCGAGGGCCGCGTGATCTCCACCGGGGGCCGCGTCCTCAGCGTCGTGGGCACCGGCCCCACCCTCGAATCGGCCCGCGCCGCCGCCTACGACGCCGTGTCCCACGTCCGCCTGCGCGGCTCCCACCACCGCTCCGACATCGCCGCGCAAGCCGTGGCGTCGGATCGGTAGCGCCGGACCGGGCCGGTGCGATAAGCCGGGGCAGAGGCGAACCCTGGAGGACGGTTATGACGGCCGAGCGGGCAGCGGGAACGGGACCGGCGGCGGCGACCGGCCCGCTCACAGACGACGAGCGGGCCCCCGCCGAGGTCCCCGCCGAGTTCGACGTCGCCACCGGGGCCAAGGAGAGGTTCCGGTGGGCTGGGGTCTGGCGGGTCTACGTCAGCTCCCGCGGCGCGGAGGTGCGCGCGGAGGCCGATCGGGCTGTGCTGTGCCGGGGGGACGAGCCAGGGCTGGCCGGGGTGCGCGCGGCCCTCGGGCGGCACGTCGACGTCGCCCTGGACTACGCGAACGAGCGGCAGGGCTGGCGGCGGTGGCTGACCGGCCAGGTGATCGAGGGTGCGTGGTCGAACCTCTACAGCGCCACGGTGCTGCTGTACGGGCTGCTTCCCGCGGACGAGCTGGACGCGCGGGCGCCGGAGGTGATGGCGACCGGCCGGGCCTATCTGCCCGCGGACGACGCGCGGCTGCAGCGGCTGGCGGCGCGGGTGGCGGCGGGGGACATCGGCGAGCGTGACCGGTCACTGCTCCAGTCGGTGCTCCGGGCCGCCTACACCGCCGCGTCGGTGGAGAGCGGCCGGGTGCGCAGCTTCCGCAACATGCTGCTCGGCGGGGTGGCGATCCTCACGCTGATCGTGTCGGGGCTGGTCACCCTCGCCGCCGTCTGGCCCAGCTGGCTCCCGATGTGCGGCAACGGCACCCTGCTCGCCACGCTCGGGCCACGGCCGGCGATGTCGCAGGTGTGCCCGACGGGGTACGGCCAGGCGAGCCGCGGCGACGTCCCGCTGGTGGCGCTGCTCGGCATGCTGGGCGCGGCGCTCGCGACCGCGGCGAGCCTGTCCACCCGGTCGGAGCTGTCCACCCGGTACTCGCTGGCGGTCGCGCAGAACCTGCTCAAGGTCCCGGCGGGCGTCGCGACGGCCATCCTCGGCCTGCTGATCCTCAACTCCGGGTTCGTCCCCGGTTTCACCGGCCTGAGCTCGCAGACCGCGATCCTCGTGTGGGCGATGGTGTTCGGCTACGCGCAGCAGGTCGTGACGCGGTTCGTGGACCAGCGGGCCAACTCTCTGATGGCCGCCGCCTCGCCGAGCGTCCCCGCGAACGAACCGGCCCGCTGAGCGGTACGGTCTCCCCGAGCCGCCTCGCTGGACCGGTGCTGGACTGTGCGCTCAAAGTGGCCAGCGCCTCATCCGGAAAGCACTACTGTGGGCGGATAACTCGGCCGCCGTCCACTCGCTGGCGGGCCCGATGTGGCCGCGCCGTTCCCGATATCGAGGAGCCCCATCACATGGTTCGTTACCGCGTGCGCGGTGGCAACGCCCTGCGCGGAACCGCCTTCATCCAGGGAGCCAAGAACGCCGTGCTCCCGATGATCGGTGCGGCGCTGCTCGCCACCGACGGCCGCACGGTCCTGCGCAACGTTCCGATCATCGAAGACGTGCGGCGGGCCGTCGAGCTGGCCGAGGCCGTGGGTGCCAAGGTCCAGCTCCACGAGGCCGAGCGCACGCTGGTGATCGACGCCTCCCGGCTGACCAGCCCGGTGCTGCCCGCCGAGATCGCCCGGCGGTTCCGCGGCTCGGTGCTGTTCGTCCCGGCGCTGCTCCACCGGCTCGGGGAGGCGGTCATCGAGGGCATCGGCGGCTGCAACCTCGGCAGCCGCAACCTCGACTTCCACTACCTCGGCTACAAGCGGCTCGGCGCGATGGTCGACGAGGGCGAGAGCGTCATCCACGTCAAGGCCGCGGGCTTGACCGGCGCGCAGCTGTACCTCGACACCCCCTCGCACACCGGCACCGAGAACCTCATCATGGCGGCGGCCCTCGCGAAGGGCACCACCGTCATCGAGAACGCGGCGCTGGAGCCCGAGGTCCTCGACGTCATCGGCATGCTGAGCCGCATGGGCGCCAAGATCAGCGGCGGCGGCACCGGCTTCATCACGGTGGAGGGCGTCGACGAGCTCACCGCGGTGGAGCACCGCGTGATGCCCGACCGCCTGGACGCCGGCGTGTTCGCCATGGCGGCGGCCATCACCGGCGGCGAGGTCAACCTCGTCGGCACCTCGCTGGAGCACCTCGGCGTCGTCCGGTGGAAGCTGGAGCAGATGGGTGTCGAGTTCGCAAGCGACGGCGCCGTGCTCAACGTGCGCCGGCACCGGCCGCTGCGCCCCATCAACGTCATCACCGACACCTACCCCGGCTTCGCGACCGATCTGCAGTCGCCGATCATGACGGTGGGGTGCCTCGCCGACGGCGCCAGCTACATCCACGAGCGCATCTTCGACGGCCGTTTCGCGCTCGCCGGCGAGCTCAACAAAATGGGCGCCCGGATCGAGGTGGAGGGCAGCCGCGCGGTCGTCCACGGCCCCACTCCGCTGACCGGAACAGAGGTAACGGCGCACGACCTTCGGTCCGGAATCGCCCTCGTTCTGGCCGGCCTCGCCGCCGAGGGCGAGACCGTCATCTCCCCCGGTTATCTCATCGACCGGGGCCACCACGACCTCGCGGCGCGCATGAAGGCCCTGGGTGGAGATGTGGTAAGAGAGATTTCCCCTACGACGTGACTCGGCCCGTAAACCGCCTCTGACCTGTTCATATGACCGATCCGGCCATACCTTGTCGGCATGGCCGGATGGTATTCCGGCAAATCCGGGCGTGACATTAGTGCCTTGGCGAGCGATCGTTCCAAAGAGGACTAGACCGGATGGGCGACGAACCCGAGCCGGGAGCGCCGTTGTTCGCCCTTTTCGGTGGCCACGCGGCGGTCCCCGGCGAGGTGGAATCGGCCAGTTGAACGCGGAGAGGACGTCAGGCCGGGCGCGACCGGACGGGAGCACACACGACCCCCGGAACCGCACGGTGTGACAACCTCGATCAGAGGTATGGCGGGATGGGACGAACATTGGTCGAGCGGACCGAAGACAGTTCGCGAGGGTCGCGGGTGGGCACGTCGGCCCCGGACCTCACGATCGGGGTGGTGGGACCACACGACCTCGTCGAACGAGTGATGCTCATGGGTCACGCGGCGGCTCCGGTCCCGTGCCGGTTGGTCGCCGCCGCGTATCGTGACGAGCAGGAGGCGGCGGACAAGGTCGTCCGCCTGGGCCCGGGGGTGGACGCCTGCCTGTTCGCGAGCCCGGTGCCCTACGAGCTGGCCCGGCGCTCAGGAGTACTCACGATCCCGGCGACGTACGTCCAACTCGGCGGGCCCGCGCTGACGGCGGCGCTGGCACGTGCGGCACTGGACGAACGCATCGATCCACGCCGGGTGAGCATCGACGTGCTCACCAGGGCCGAGGTGGAGGAGGCGTACGCCGACCTCGGCCTGCCGGCCACCGGCGTGCAGACACGAGAGGAGTCGGGTGCCACCGGCACGGTCGCCGGTTACCACGAGAGACTGATCCGGCAGGGGGCGACGACCGGTGCCCTGACATGCCTGCCCGCGGTGGCCGACCGGCTGACCGCGGCGGGGGTGCCGACCGTCCGCATCAGGCCGACGTCGGCCGCCGTGCGGACGGCGCTGCACACGGCGGCGTTGCTCGGCGCGCATCACAGGTTGGAGGAGTCGCAGCTCACGGTGGTGCTGATCGAGGTGCCGACGTTACGTGAGCCCGTACGGCGGGCGGCTCCGAGGTATTGGCGTGACGAGCTCAGGTTGTCCCTGCACCGCCTGCTGGTTCAGGAAGCCAATCGGATGAACGCCGCCGTATGGGCGATCGATGATCACAGCTATCTGGTGACGGCGACGCGGGGCTCCATGGCCGCGGCGACCGACGGTTTCCGGGTGCTGCCGTTCGCGGCGCGCATCCGCGACGACCTGGGTCTGGCGGTCGAGGTGGGGGTCGGCATGGGCCGCACCACCCACGACGCCGAGACGCACGCACGTGCCGCGCTCGCGCGGACACAGGCGGGCAAGCAGCCTCAGGGCTTCGCCGTGGACCGGGAGGGCCGCACGCTGGTGCCGGCGCCCCGGATGCCACCGCAGGCCCCGGGACAGGGCAGGCCGAAGGGCGTCGAGGTGCTCGCCCGGCTGGCCGCGAAGCTGGAAGGTGGGGACACGATCGTGGACGCGGAAAGCGCCGGGCGCATGCTCGGGGTGACTCCGCGCACGGCTCGACGGCTGCTGCGTACGCTGGTTGACGAGGGACTCGCGTGGCCGCTTCCGCCGAATCGAACACCACAACCGGGTCGCCCACGGCAGCTTTACCGCCTGATCGTGGAGAAGCTCGGCCCGCGTTGACACCGGGACCGGGCCGGCCGCCTCCTGCGGTCGTGCCCGGTCTCCGCGGAGCCCGGCCCGTCCACAGCCTGTGGATAACCGGCGGCCTGTGGGGGGCCGCCCAAGGGCCGGTTAAGATGCAGAAATGTGATATTTGGCCACCCCTACCCGGCTGGTTATCCACACGATGTGGACAAATCTGTGCTACACGCAGGACCTTCGCCTTAACGGCCGATGTCCGCTTCCACGGGCTGGGATCGGTGTGTCTCAAGGGATGAAACCCGGCGAGTGGGTCAGGCACGTCCAGATAGCGTCATGAGCTATGGGGAAGAACACTCATGACATCAAGGTCTGGACGGCGCTGATCGCCGTGTACGTGGTGTGGGGATCCACGTACCTCGCGATCATGATCGCGATCGAGAGCATCCCACCGCTCATCAGCGGAGGCATGCGGTTCACCGCCGCCGCCGTCGTGCTCGGCGCCGTGCTCGCCGCGGTGCGGGGCCGCCGGTCCTTCCGGATGACCCGCAAGGAGTTCCTCAGCGCCGGTCTGGTCGGAGTGCTGCTCCTCACCGCGGGCAACGGCATGGTCGCCATGGCCGAGCAGCACATCAGCTCCGGCCTCGCCGCGCTGCTGGTCGCCTCGGTGCCGCTGTGGCTGGTCGTGTTCCGGATCATCGCCCGCGACCGTCCCCGCGTGCTCACCCTGACCGGTGTCCTCATCGGCTTCTGCGGCGTCGCGGGCCTTTCCCTGGACGGCGGCGGCACCGCCGGCACCACCGGCATCGTCATCGTCCTGGCCGCCTCGTTGTCCTGGTCCGTCGGCTCGTTCCTCGCCGGCCGCCTCCCCATGCCGAAGGACCCCTTCGCCGCCAGCACCGTCGAGATGGCGGTGGGCGGCCTGGGCCTCCTGCTCACCGGCACCGTGATCGGCGAACGCCTCCACCCCGCCGACGTGACCACCGCGTCCTGGCTGGCGGTCGTCTACCTGATCCTCATGGGCTCCCTGGTCGGCTTCACGAGCTACACCTGGCTCCTCGGCAACGCACCCATCTCCCTGGTGTCCACCTACGCCTACGTCAACCCCGTGGTAGCCGTCCTGCTGGGCCTGGCGATCCTCCAGGAGCCCATCACTCCCCAGATGCTCGCCGGCGGCCTGGTGATCGTCCTGGGCGTGGCCCTGGTCGTCTCGACCGAACGCCGCCACCGCCCACCCGCCTCGGCCGCCACCCCCAAGGTGGAACTCACCCGCTCCTGACGCGACGGACGGCCGGTCCCGGCGCGACGGATGGGCCGACCGCACATGGAACCCACCCGTACAGGCGACCTGGGACCCGGCCGCCCCTGACGCGACCGACGGCACCCGGGACGTCAGCCGGCCCCGAACGCCTCCGCGGCGGCCAGCAGCACGTCGTTGGCCTCCGGCGACCCGATGGAGACCCGGGCCCCCTCCCCCGCGAACGGCCGCACCGCGACCCCGTCCGCGGCGCACCGCTCGGCGAACGCCATGGTGCGCTCCCCGAGCCGCAGCCACACGAAGTTCGCCTCGGTCGGCGGCACCGCCCACCCCTGCCCGAGCAGCCCGTCCCGCACCCGGGCACGCTCCTTGACCACGGCCTCCACCCGCTCCAAAAGCTGATCCTCAGCCGCGAGCGAGGCGACCGCCGCCGCCTGAGCCAGCGCGTTCACCGCGAACGGCACCATGGTCTTCCGCACCGCCGCCGCCACCGGCTCATGCCCGATCAGATAGCCGACCCGCAACCCCGCCAGCCCGTACGCCTTGGAGAAGGTCCGCAGCACCGCCACATTGGGCCGATCCGCGTACACCCGCACCCCGTCCGGCACATCCGCGTCCCGCACGTACTCGTGATAGGCCTCGTCCAGCACGACGAGGACGTCCTCAGGCACCCGATCGAGGAACGCCGTGAGCTCGTCCGCCCGGCTGACCGTCCCCGTCGGATTGTTCGGACTGCACACGAAGATCAGCCGAGTCCGCGAAGTGACCGCCGCCGCCATCGCCTCAAGGTCATGAGCCTCGTCCACCAACGGCACCCGAACCGAAGTCACCCCCGCCAGATCCGCCAGCAAGGGATAAGCCTCAAACGACCGCCAAGCATAAATGACCTCCGCCCCCGGCTCCCCCACGGTCTCCAGCAGTTGCTGCGCCACCGTAACCGACCCCGCCCCGAGGGCCACATGCTCAACCGGCACCCCATACCGCCCAGCCAGCGCCTCGGTCAGCCCCACACAAGCCGGATCCGGATACCGATGCATCTCCCGAGCCGCGACCGCCACAGCCTCCACCACAGAAGGCAGAGGATCATAAGGCGACTCATTGGACGACAACTTGAACGACCGACCATCAGAACCCACCACAGCCTTCCCCGGCCGGTACGCGGGCAGCTCCTCAAGAACCAATCGAAAACGCGGCATGCCCACACCCTATGCCGCCCCCACCCCTCCCCGCCGCTCCCAATCAACCGACCCCCCGGCCACACCTCAGCCAGGATCGCCCAGCCCGCGCCCCTTGACGCCCTCAACGAAGAGGCCCCACTCTGACGAGCTGACGGCCACCACGGGACCATACGGTTTCCTGGAGTCCCGAACCAGGAAGAGACGTCTGGCACTACTCCGATGCCAGACCCCGACCTCGACACATTGGCCACCGTTGGCGTTACTCCAGCTGGACTTACGCCAGCTCACCCGAGACAGGTCCATCATGGCTCCATCGCCCCATCTGCTCATACTTCACGCACCACCTGGGTGATCAAGTCGCGCGTCTGATCGGGTCCGAGCCCTCGGGCTCGCAGGTGATTGAAGAGAAGGTTGTAAGCCTCAACCTCCGATGGGCGCTCCAAATATACGCTTCCTTGCCAATACTCGACATACACCGTGTCAGGGTCTGCGGGCTTGGGAAAGCTCAAGATCGTGAACCCTCCGTCCATGGCGGGATGGACCCCGGCCGCGAAGGGCAGAACCTGGATCGTCACGTGATTTCTCCAGGACAGATCGATCATTCGTAGAAGTTGATCACGCATCGTCCCGGAGCCTCCGACAGGACGCCGAATCACCGCCTCGTTCAGAATGAGCCACATCTTCGGCGGATCGACCCGATCCAGCACACGTTCCTGACGCTGCATCCGTATCGCGAGCCGCCGCTCAAGCTCTTCCTCGGACGGCAGTACCGGGGCCGACCTCATGACTGCCATGGCGTATCCCTCGGTCTGAAGTAGCCCAGGGACGAACTCAGACTGGTACTCCTGAAAGGTCGCGGCCTCCTCTTCAAGGCCCACATAGCTGTGCACCCATTCGGGGATGGCCTCGGACAGCGTGTACCACCAACCACGTTTACGAGCATCACGCGCGAGCTGTATCAACGCCTCCCGCCGCTCGCCGGTCACCTCATAGAGATCGAGCATCACGGAGACAAGAGCAACCGTCGCAGAGCTGGTCGCGGACTCGATCCGAGTGATCGTGACAGGCGCGCACCCCGCGTGGTCCGCCACCTGATCCCTGGTCAACCCAGAGGCTTTGCGGAGTCGTTGCAGTTCCGCGGCGAGCCTGCGTCTACGCACCGATGGACTTCGCCGTGTGCTCACTTCACTCCCCTCGGTGACGAGTCTGCCAGTATGCCGAAGTGATCTTTAGGCTTCAAGATGCACTTTGTTCATTTCGATTCTTGTTGCCGAAGGCTCGGAGGTCATGCAAACTGAGCACTCAAAGTAACGCTACGGTCATACACAGTCACAGACACGTACGATCGTGGCCGGGTCGAGAAGGAGACCCTGTGAAGGCTTTTGGTCTGCTGGGCCAGCTCGATGTCCCCGCCCATGTCGCAGCCGTGCCGCGTGCGCGGCGGTGTGTGCGGGAACTGCTGGATGGGATCGACCATCCGCAGGTGGACGATGCGCTGTTGCTCGTCACCGAACTCGTCACCAACTCCGTGCGGTACTCCGATTCGGGACGGTGCCCGGCCGGGCGGGTGCGGATCGCGGTGGCAGAGCATGACGGGACGCTGCACGTCGACGTGATCGACGCGGGCTCATGGGGAAATCAACCTACGGTCTGTCCGGAAATATGCCTGGACAGCGGCGGTGGACGCGGGCTCTGGCTGCTTCAGGAGATGGCGACGGCCTGGGGCTGGTACGAGACGGCGGCCGGGCGCGTGGTCTGGTTCCAGCTCACCGGCAAGTGACGCACATCCACACTCGCGTGCGGCCGACGAACGCCAGCCGGTTCAAGGTGACTGCTGGACCAGCGTCCGCGCCGCGGTGGCACGGCAGGGATCACCGAAATCCGCTTTCAGGTGGCGGTGGGGCGGCTCTACTGTGGCGCGGTGACGGCTCAGATGATTGTTCTCAATGGTGGCTCCAGCTCGGGGAAGTCGGGGATCGCTCGGTGCTTGCAGGCGGTTCTGCCGGAGCCGTGGCTGGTCTTGGGGGTAGACACGCTGGTCGAGGCGATGCCGGCGTCGATGCGGACGGCGGGGGCGGGGATCGAGTTCGCACCGGATGGTGCGGTGGTTGTGGGGAAGCAGTTCATGGTGTTGCAGGCGGCGTGGATCGAGGGGGTTGTCGCGATGGCGCGGGCGGGGGCGCGGGTCATCGTCGATGAGGTCTTCCTTGGTGGGGCGGGGTCTCAGGAGCGGTGGCTGAGGGCTCTTGGTGGAGTGCGCGTGCTCTGGGTCGGCGTCAGGTGCGACAGTGCGATCGCTGCGGGGCGGGAGGTCGCGCGAGGGGATCGGGTGACCGGGATGGCCGTGTCACAGGCGGAGGTGGTTCACCTGGGGGTGCACTATGACGTGGAGGTGGACACGACGCATGTCGAGGCCATGGAGTGCGCGCGGGCCATTGCCGCTCATGTGAAATGAAGCGGTACTCGGTTACGGCGAAGCGCTAACCAGCCAGGCGGAGCATCGGGGGGTGGAGGAGTTCGGCGGGGCCGCGGCGGTAGAGCATGGCGGGGCGGCCGCCGTCGCGGGTGGTGGTGTGGCCGGTGGGGACGAGGAAGCCGTCGGCCTTGGTCACCTTACGGTGGAAGTTTCTGGGGTCCAGGGGGCGGCCCCAGACGATCTCGTAGACCCTTCGCAGGTCGGCGACGGTGAACTCGGCGGGGCAGAAGGCGGCGCCGAGGGAGGTGTACTCCAGTTTGGCGCCGGCGCGCTCTATGCCGTCCAGCATGATGCGGCGGTGGTCGAAGGCCATCGCGGTCAGGGAGGAGACCGGCTGCCAGCTCATGTGGGCCTCGGTCGAGGCGGGGAGGTCGGGGGCCAGGCCCAGGTAGGCGACGCTCAGGACCCGCTGCCGGGGGTCGCGGTCGGGGTAGCCGTACGTGCGCAGCTGCTCCAGGTGGACCGGGGCCCCAGGGAGGCCCGCACGTTCGGCGAGTACTCGTCCCGCCGCCGCCGGGAGGTCCTCCTCCAACTGGATGAAGCCCCCGGACAGCGCCCAGCGCTCCTCGTAGGGAGGGCGGTCGCGCCGCCAGACCAGCGCGCAGAGCTGCTGGCAGCGCACCGTGAGGACGACGAGATCCACGCTGACGGGAATGCGCGGGACCATGGCAGGCACGTTACACCGCCTGACCATCCACCATGTGAACACCGCTACCGAGTCCCGGGCCGAGCCCTGTCCGGCACGGTGTCCGCGAGCATCCTCCGGGTGGCCCATCCCAGGCGACGAGGAGGAGACGCACGATGACCGCGAAGCGCTATCCGGCCGAGTGCCGGCTCACGCCAGGCGCTGAGGTCCGGCCCTCACCGATCGAAGGGCTGGGACTCTTCACCACTCAGAAGATCGACCCTTCAGACCGCCTACGGGAAGCACTGGGTGGCACCGCTACTCCGCCGCATCGCCTCCCAGTGACACGACACTCAACGGCTCGGCTGGAGTGGGCCGATCCGGGACGACACGAACGGGGGTGTGTGTCCCGCGAGGCGACAGCATGATCGCCTGCGCGATGGCGTGTTGCGGGCTGTCTGAGACTCGCCTTAGTAAGAATGCGCCGAAGCCACCCTTTCCCCCTCGCCCCTGGAGGCTCCTGCACGTATGCACGGCGGAACGTCTGGGTCTCTGTCGCGGGTCGGTGGGAGGGAGTGCGGCGAGGGTCGCCCAAAATAAGACAGCGCCGAAGGCGCCGTTTCCACAGCGCCGCTCGAACTGATCCAGGGCGGCGGGTGAGCGGTCAGGTTTCGCGGTGGAGGTAGACGGAGGCGTTGCTCTTGCGGCCGTCGGGGTGGTCACTTCGATTCCCCGGCGCCCCGGGAGACTCCCGCACGTGTACGAAGCGGGAACGGTCTGGTTCCCCGGCGCGGGTCGGTGGGGAGGAGGTGCGGCGAGGGTCGCCCTGAATAAGACAGCGCCGAAGGCACCGTTTCCACGGCGCCGGGAGGACTGCTCGGGGCGCCGTGGGTGGGTGGGTCAGGTTTCGCGGTGGAGGTAGACGGGGGCGTTGCTTTTGCGGCCGTCGGGGGTGGTTACTTCGATTTTGAGCCAGGCCTTCTGGGGGACGGTGGACCAGTCGACGGGGACCCAGATGCGCTGGACGGCGGGGGGGAGGCCGGGGATGGGGGTGCGGTCGGTCCAGCCTATGGTGGCGGAGTCGGCGGTTCGAGGGGTGTCGCCGCCGAACCAGCTCATGGTGACGGTGCCGCCGGCCAGGTTGTAGCCGCGGACCTCCACGCCTTGCTGGATGCCTCGGGAGACCGACAGGGCCTGGATGGGGATGGGGCGGTCCCAGTCGGCGGCGACCTCTTCGGCGAGGGTGGGGGAGCCGCAGTTGAAGTAGCTGCTCCACTTGTAAGAGATGATCTTGGAGACGTAGGGGCCGACGAAGCCGACCGCCTCGTCCAGGCGCTTCTTGTCGGTGGCGCCCCGCTTGCCGCCGGCCTCGCACGCGCCGTCGCCCTCGGGCTCGAACGCCTCGACATTGGCCCACAGCTGCAGGTCCTCGCCCTCGGCGCGCAGCTCGGCCAGCGCCTCGGACATGGCGCGGTAGTAGTCCCGGGTGGCGCCGTAGTACGCCTCGCGGTACGTCCTGTCGCCCACCACGGGCTTCAGGCGCTCGTCCACGGGTTGGCTGCGCAGGTTGGGCCAGAACAGGCCGACCTTCCCGGTGCCGCGGCTGTCCTGCGGCGCGACGATGCCGACGCCGGTGCGGGCCAGCGCCATGAAGCCCCGCTTGACCTGTTCGGGCGTGGAGGTGAACTGCTTCTCCTTGCGCGCGTCCAGGTAGGGGCTGACCATGATGGGCTTGCCGGGCAGTTCCTGCTGGACGATGTCGTGCTGCTCCGCGTACACCCGCAGGGTCGCCACCTCGGCGGGGTCGGGCCAGTCGCGCAGCTGGAGTTCGAACGG
Organism: Sphaerisporangium aureirubrum; assembly: GCF_042658925.1. Classification (NCBI taxonomy): domain Bacteria; kingdom Bacillati; phylum Actinomycetota; class Actinomycetes; order Streptosporangiales; family Streptosporangiaceae; genus Sphaerisporangium; species Sphaerisporangium aureirubrum. The sequence goes on along the minus strand of NZ_JBHSRF010000004.1, from coordinate 52,390 downwards.
CTGGTACACCCCGCCGAGCGAGGCGCGGTCGTTGAACCGGTCGCCGTAGTCCTGGAGCACCCGCCGGGTCAGCGTGGTCAGCGTCCCGATGTGCCGGGGGTCGGCCTTGGTGGGCTCGACCCGGTCGCGGGGGGCCACGGGCAGGGCGGGGAAGACCTTCATGGCGAAGCGGTCGGCGAGGCCGAGGATCTCGGTGAGGCTGTCCTGCCGGGCGCCGTCCACCAGGATCAGGTGGTAGCCCTTGCCCTTGGAGCTGAAGTCGCAGGTCGGGTCGTCGGTGCCGTCGTCGGGGGCGAGGATGCGGTAGAAGACCTCGTCGCCGACGGTGATGGTGTGCTCCATCTGCGGGCACCGGAACAGGCCGGCGCCGAACGCCTCGTCGGTGCGGTAGACGTACGTCCAGGTGATGCGGTTGCCGGGGTTGGCGGCCTTGAGCGCGGACTCGGCGGCCTGCACGCAGGTCATGCCGAGTTCCTCGCACTTCTCGTACCGCCGGTCGGGTTCCTCGCCCGCCATGTCGAGCACCCGGCCCTCGTCGTCCACCGGACGGGCCTGTAACCCGAAGCCGAGACGCACGACGGTGTCGCCGCCGACGCGGTGGATGGCCTGCAGCTGGCTGCGCCACGTGCAGTGGTCGGTGGTCGGCACCAGCCAGTAGCCGGTGACGGCGTACGGTGTCGGCGTCGTGGTGTCGAAGGTGCCGCAGGGGTCGCTGAACACCGGGGTGGACGGCGTGGGGCCGGTGGGGGTGGCCTTGCCGGTCGCCTTGGGGCTGGAGGACGTCACGGCCCCCGACGGCGAACCGGGGGAGTCGGGAAGGACGATCACGATCGCCGCGACGGCGGCCAGCAGAGCCGCTCCGAACAACAGAGTGAGCCCGCGCACCTTCAGGAGACTACCGTCCTTAGGTTGTGGTCCGGATAAAGCACGATCGGGAGGCTCGGCGGGCGAAGGTCAGCTCCGCTCTCCCGCCCATGCCTCTAACTGGGCCACGAACCTGCGCGCGGAGTTCGGCCAGTGGTGGTTGGCGCGGGCCGCCGCGTACCCGCGGGCACCGGCGGCGCGCCGTTCGCGCGGGTCGTTGCGCAGCCGCAGTACGGCCCGCACGACGGCCTGCGGGTCCTGCCAGGGCACCACGACCCCGCTCTGGTAACGCTCCACCAGCTCGACGGCCCGCGGCGACGGTGTGGTGATCACCGGGATGCCGTGCGCCATGTACTCCACGATCTTGGTGGGCATGGAGTGCCGGTAGTTGGGCTCGTCGTGCAGCAGTGACAGCCCGGCGAGGGCTCCGTCCAGCCGCTTGAGCGCCTCGTCGTTCGGCATGAAGTCCCGCCACTCCAGCACGCCCTCGGCGACCGCCTGGTTGAGCATGGGCCTGCTCTGCGGGTCGGCGTAGCCGATCAGCTCGACGGCGACGCGGTGCGGCTGCAGCAGCCTGCTCACCTCGACGGCCTCGCGCACCCCCCGCGCCTCCGACAGCCATCCGAGGTAGACCACGCGGTCGTCGGACGGCTCGCTGACGTGGTCGGGCACCCAGGTCTCGTTCGGCACCACCAGGTGCGCCTGGCGGAACCGCCCGGCGTACGCGGTCTCGGCGAGCAGCAGGTGCAGGTGGCGCTCGGCGGTCCCCTCCAGCATGCGCGCGAGGAAGCGCGTCGGCGGGCGCAGGAACGACGGCAGCCACGGCTTGAGGGACAGCGTGGCGGGGGTGTCCTCGTGCACGTCCCAGACCACCGGGGGACGTCGCCGCACCCCGGCCACCGCGAGCAGCAGCTCGGGGTCGTGCACGATGGCGAGGTCGACCTGATGACGCAGGCTCTTGAACAGCCGGCGCGCCGCCCTGATCGCGGTCAGCCGCTTGCGCTCGGCGGCCCGGGGCAGGTCCACCCCGGTGACCCACGGCCGGGGCACGACGCCGCGCGCGGTGAAGGGCGCCGCGTATGTGACGGCATGACCGGCGTCCACGAGCGCGCGGATCTGCCGGTGCAGGATCCGGGCGTCCTCAGGGTGGTGGACCACCGTCATGACGAGCACGTGCACGCAGCGACCCCGCTTTCAGAGCCGCTCGACGCGTTCGCCCTCGGAGAGGACGCCACGGGTGTCGAGCAGGAGTACCGCGTGCTTCTCCACCATCTCCAGGTCGAACACCGAGTGCTGCTGGAGGAGCACGGTCACGTCCGCCCGCTCCACCGCCTCCCGCAGGTCGTCCTCCCGGGGGACCTTCACCCCGTCGACGGTCCAGTGCTTCACGTACGGGTCGGCGAAGGCGAGCTCGGCGCCGAGGTCGCGGAAGGCCCGTGCGATGGGCACGGCCGGTGTCTCGCGCTCGTCGGCGATGTCGGGTTTGTAGGTCACGCCCATCAGCAGCACCCGGGAGCCGTTGACCGGCTTGCGCGCCCGGTTGAGCAGGCGCTGCACGCGGGCCACGACGTACGCGGGCATCCGCTCGTTGATCTCCTGGGCCAGCTCGACGAACCGGAAGGGGTAGCCGAGCTTGCGGACCGCGTGGGAGAGGTAGGAGGGGTCGACCGGGATGCAGTGGCCGCCGACGCCCGGGCCGGGCAGGAACTTCTGGAACCCGAAGGGCTTGGTGGAGGCCGCCTCGATGGCCTCCCAGAGGTTCACCCCGAGCTCGTCGCAGAAGATCGCCATCTCGTTGACGAGCGCGATGTTGACGTGCCGGTAGGTGTTCTCCAGGAGCTTGGCCATCTCGGCCTCGCGGGTGCCGCTGACCGTGACGACCTGCTCGATGAAGCGGGCGTAGAACGCGGCCGCGCGGTCGCGGCAGGCCTCGGTGTAGCCGCCGACGACCTTCGGGGTGTTGCGCAGGCCGTACTTGGCGTTGCCCGGGTCGATGCGCTCGGGGGAGAACGCGAGGTGGAAGTCCACCCCGGCGGTCAGCCCGGAGGCCTCCTCCAGGATCGGCCGGACGACCTCGTCGGTGGTGCCGGGGTAGGTCGTCGACTCCAGCACCACCAGGGTGCCGCGCTGGAGGTAACGGCCCACCGACTCGACGGCGCCGCGCACCGCGGAGAGGTCCGGGCGGTGGTCCTCATCGAGGGGCGTCGGGACGCAGATCACGATGGCGGAGCTGGCGGCGAGGATGGCCTGGTCGAGGGTGGCCGTGAACTGGTTGCCCAGCATGGAGTCCAGATCGGCGTCGCTCAGGTCGTCGATATAGGAGTGGCCGGAGTTCAGGGCGTCGACCTTGCGCTGGTCGACGTCGAGGCCGACGACACGCAGGCCCGCTCCCGTGGCTTCCTTCGCCAGGGGCATGCCCACGTATCCGAGGCCGATGACCGCGAGATCGTATCCGCTCACGCCGCGACCTGAGGAAGTCCGAAAGAACACTGCATGGTGGCAAAGGCTATCTCAAGTCCGCACAGCTCATGTCTAATGCGATTGAACCGGTTGCGTGGTGACACTTTCCCAGCGGTCATGGTACGTCAATCACCGGGACAGAGACTGGTAGATCGCCCGATATCCCTCGGCGACACGGCTCCAGGTGCGCTTGGCGGCCACCTCGGCCCGCCCGGCCTCGCCCATCTCGGCGCGCCGCGCGGGATCCTCGCTCAGCCCGGCGAGGGCCTTGGCCAGCGCCGCGGGGTCCCCCGGCGGCACCAGCAGGCCCGCGCCGTCCGATCCCACCAGCTCCGAGAGCGCCGGCAGGTCGCTGAGCACGACCGGCTTGCCGAGCGCCATCGCCTCCACCGGCTTGAGCGGCGTCACCAGCCGGCAGACCCGTAGATCGTCACGGGGGCAGGCGAAGATGTCCAGCGCCGCCTGGGCCTGGAGCGCCTCCTCGGGGCCCACCCGGCCGGGCAGCAGCGCGAGGTCGCCGAGGCCGAGCTGCTCGGCCTGGGCCAGCAGGGCGGGCCGTTCGGCGCCGTCGCCGACGATCAGCACCCGCACGGGCGTGCCGGAGTCGCGCAGCAGGGCGGCGGCGGACAGCAGCGTGGCGAAGCCCTCGTACCCGACGATGCTCGACACCGAGCCGACCACGATCTCGTGCGGCGCGATGCCGTACGCGGCCCGCAGCGCGGCGCCGTCGTACTCGGCGGTGAGCAGCGAGTCGTCCACGGCGTTCGGCGCGAGGAAGATCTTTTCCCGGGGGACGCCCCGCTCGACGATCTCGGTGGCCATCGTCTCGGCCAGCGTCACCACGGCGTCCGCGGCGCGCATGATGTGCGCCTCCCGCTCGCGCTGGAGCAGGTGGCGCTCGCTGCCGACCCGCGCGGGGTCGCGGGATGCCCAGGTCTCCTCAAGGAAGCCCCGGACCTCGTACACCACCGGCGTGCCGGTCCGCTCGCGCACGGCGAGCGCCACCGAGCCGTTGCGGTGGTCGGTGGCGGCGTGCAGCACCTGCGGGCGCAGCGTGCGGACCAGCTCGGCCACCTCGCCGGCCCCGCGCACCATCCGGCCGCGGCTCTCGAACGGAACGTCACCGCTCGGCAGCAGCCGGTGGTACGGCACGCCGTCGAGCTCGTCGTACGGCTCGGCGTCGGCGTGGCCCTGCAACATCGGCCAGCCCCAGCTGGTCACCACGTGCGGGTCGAGCCCGGCGGCGAGCTGCGCGGTGACGATGCGGTGGGTGCGCACGGTGTACCCGGCCTGGGTGTACGGCAGCGCGTTGGTCACGCAGTGCAGCACCCGCCCCTCGATCCGCTCGCCCACGATCACCTTGGACTTCGGCGGGATCGGGCCCGGGCTCACCGCGGCCTTCTCGCCCTCGTAGTAGGCGATCCTGCGGCGGATGAACGGCCACCGGGAGTGCGGCCGGAGGATCTCGATGGCCTGGGTCATGCGCCCGCGCTCGAACTCGTTCTTGGCGGAGTCGAGCGGACCGTTCGCCATGCGGCGCGCGATCTTGCGGGCGGTCACCCGCGCGACGCGGGCCACGGGCCAGGCCACCTTGCCGACGGCGGGACGCAGCCGGGCCGGCATGGCCTCGGCGGCGGCCTGCGCCACCCGCATCGGATCGGACTTGACCTTGGTGACGAAGACCCTGGAGACAATGACCGGATGCTGGATGAAGCCCTTCAGGAAACCTCCGACGCCGGCCCGCGCCGCCTTCGGAGTGACCTGATCGGGCTGCCTGGCCTCGGAAACCACGCGGTGACCGTACCATAGGCACCGCTTGAGCTAAGTTACCCATCCGTTGTCGGTTCCAGGGGGAAAGGCGAGGTCAATGAGGGAAAACCCCCTCGTCCTGCACGTGCTCGGCGCCCGGCCGAACTTCGTCAAGGCGGCACCGGTCGTGCGCGGGCTCGGCGAGCTCGGGATCCGTCAGGGCATCGTCCACACCGGGCAGCACTACGACGCCCTGATGTCGGACGTGTTCTTCGCCGACCTCGGCCTGCCCGACCCGGTCGCCAACCTCGGCGTCGGCTCCGGCACGCACGCCCGGCAGACGGCCGCGCTGCTCACCGGTCTGGAGGACGTGGTCTCCGAGCACCGGCCGGACCTCGTCGTGGTGTACGGCGACGTCAACTCCACGCTCGCGGCGATCCTGGTCTGCGCCAAGCTGCACGTGCCGACCGCGCACGTCGAGGCGGGCCTGCGGTCCTTCGACCGCGAGATGCCCGAAGAGGTCAACCGTGTCGTCACCGACGCGCTGGCCGACATCCTGCTGGTGACCAGCCCGGACGGCCTGTCCCACCTCGCCGCCGAGGGCGTCGCGCCCGGCAAGGTCCACCTCGTGGGCAACCCGATGATCGACAGCCTGTTCTCGGCGCTGCCCAAGCTCGACCCCGCCCCGGTGCGCGCCCGCCTCGGCCTGCCCGAGCGGTACGCCGTCGCCACCCTGCACCGCCCGGCCAACGTCGACGACCCCGCGTCGGCCCGCGAGCTGGTGGACGGCGTGCTGGCGGTGGCCGAGCAGGTGCCGATCGTGGTGCCGCTGCACCCGCGCGGGCGCACCCGCCTGGCCGAGGCCGGCCTGGTGACCGGCGGCAACCTCAGCATCGTCGACCCCCTCGGGTACGTCGAGTTCCTGTCGCTGGTGCGCGGCGCGGCGCTGGTCGTCACCGACTCCGGCGGCGTGCAGGAAGAGACCACGATGCTCGGCGTGCCGTGCCTGACCGTGCGGCCCAACACCGAGCGGCCGATCACGATCACGCACGGCTCCAACCGGCTGGTCACCCCGGCCACGCTGTCCGCCGCGGCGTCCAAGGCGCTGGCCGACGGCGCGGTCACCCCGACCGGCGAGCTGCCGCCGCTGTGGGACGGCAAGGCCGGGCCGCGGATCGCACGGGTCATCGAGGCGTGGCTGCGCGGGGACAACCTCTCGCCCGCCTCGCAGGGCGTGCCGCCGAGCGGCTCCTGAGACCCTCTGCCCGGGGCTGCGATCTGGGCATTTAGCCGGAAACCACCACTTTCAGCCGGTAAAAGCCGTACGATCGGACGTCCCGCGGCAGTGAGTCGGACGTGAGGGAGCAAGGCGCACCATGAGTGACCAGAACGATCCGGAAGAGCCGCGCTTCCAGCGGCTCGGCGCGGTGAACTGGCTCCCCGAGGAGCGCAAGGCCGTCGAGCGCTACGAGGACCGCATCCGCGAGCTGGAGCGGCGCCTCGCCACCGCCGAGGCGCGCGCCGACTACGCCCAGTGGCAGCTCGCCGCCACCAAGGCGCAGCGTCCCTACCGGGTCAGCACCGCGCTCGCCGGGGTCAAGCGCCCCGCCAGGCTGGTGCGCCTCCCCCGCGACCTGTCCCGGGCGATCAAGCCGGGCAAGGCCCCGAAGGCCCCGCCGACCGTCGCCGCCAGCAGCGTCACCATCGACGCCGCCCTGGCGCACGCCCCCGCCGTCAAGATCCCGAACCTCGAATGGCCGTCCGGCCCGGTGAACCGCCCCGACCTCAAGGTCGCGGTCATCCTGGATGACTTCTCCCGGCTGGCCTTCCGCTACGAGTGGGACCAGATCGAGTTCGGGCTCGCGGACTGGCGGCAGATCTTCGCGGATAAGCGGCCGGACGTCCTGTTCTGCGAGTCCGCCTGGCACGGCAACCAGGGCCGCTGGCGCTACCAGATGACCGGCACCAACGCCCCCAAGCAGGAGCTGCGCGACCTCGTGGCCTGGTGCCGCGAGCAGGGCATCCCCACGGTCTTCTGGAACAAGGAGGACCCGCCCAACTTCGACTTCTTCATCGACACCGCCAAGCTGTTCGACCACGTGTACACGTGCGACGGCGACATGGTGCCGAAGTACCGCGAGATCCTCGGGCACGACCGGGTCGGCGTGCTGCAGTTCGCCGCGCAGCCCCGGGTGCACAACCCGATCCAGACCAAGCAGGGCCGCCTGCACGACGTGGTCTTCGCCGGCATGTACTTCCGCGACAAGCACCCCGAGCGGCGCGAGCAGATGGAGACGGTCATCGCGCCCACCCGGGAGCTCGGCCTGCACATCTTCGCCCGCAACGACAAGGCGGGCGACAAGTACGCCTGGCCCGCCGAGTATCGCCCGCACATCGTGGGCGAGCTGCCGTACGAGCAGATGCTGGCCGCGTACAAGATGTACAAGGTCTTCCTCAACGTGAACTCGGTGATCGACTCGCCCACCATGTGCGCCCGGCGGGTCTTCGAGCTGTCGGCCTGCTCGACCACCGTGCTGTCGGGCTGGTCGCGGGCCATCGAGGAGACCTTCGGGCCGCTGGTACCGGTCGCGCACACCCAGGAGGAGGCCTACAACCAGGCCCTCTACCTGATCAACAGCCCCGAGCTGCGCGCCAGGCAGGGCCACCTCGCGCATCGCGAGGTGTTCGACAAGCACCTGTTCTCGCACCGCGTCGACCAGATCCTCGGCGACCTCGGCCGGCCGGTCGCCACCCACTCCAAGAGCGTCTCGATCGTGCTGCCCACCAACCGGGCGGGCCAGCTGGAGCACGCCATCGCGCAGGTCGCCCGGCAGCGCCACCGCGACCTGGAGCTCATCCTGGTGCTGCACGGCCTGGACATCGACCCGGCCGTCGTGCGGGACAAGGCCCTGGCCGCCGGGATCCCCGCCGTCACGGTGCTGACCGCCGACCCGGCGCTGACCCTCGGCGAGGTGCTCAACCTCGGCATCGCCCGCGCCGAGGGCGAGTACATCGCCAAGATGGACGACGACAACCTCTACGGCGAGCACTACCTGTCGGACCTGCTGCGCGTCTTCGACTACTCCGACGCCGAGATGACCGGCAAGGGCGCCCACTACACCTATTTCCCCGCCACCGACTCCACGGTGATCCGCCTGCCCGGCCTGGAGCACCGCTACGCCCACCTGGTGCAGGGCGCCACGATCCTCGCCAAGGCGGGCCTGCTGCGCGCCTTCGCCTTCGAGCCGGTCAACGCGGGCGAGGACACCCGCCTGGTCCGCCGCTGCAAGGAGGAGGGCATCCGCATCTACTCGGCGGACCGCTTCAACTTCGTCTACATGCGCGGCGCCGACGCCTCCGCCCACACCTGGAAGGCCCAGGACTACAAGCTCACCCGCAACGCCCAGTTCTGCTTCACCGGCCACCCCGAGCCGCACGTGATGATCTGACTCGCGCAGGTACGCAAGCTGAATCACGGGTGGCGTGTCATGCGGCAGCCTCTCGTGCGCTCGTCAGATCCAGCTCAGCGATGCACAACGGGTGGTCGGAGAACGTGGGCACCGTGGTAACCGTCACGAGCCGGGCGCCTCCAAAAAGGACATCGTCCACACGACCTCCCGGCAATGCCGACTGCAAAGGACCTTCCAGGCGTCTGAGAACGAGGTCGCGTTGCTCAGTGTTGAAGTCACCTGCGAATACGACGACTTCATCATCGTACTGCTCCACTTCCTTAGCCAAGTGATCCCATATGGCCGAAAACTCCGGTTCCTCAGCCCGCCGATGGAAACGATGAAAGGGAAACAAGTGCACCGAACCCAACGTAATCTTGCGGCCACCCAGAGAGATTCTGATCGTCACCGTACCCTTGTCGAAACTATAGATTCCCTCGGACACCAGCTGGGGATTGGGGAATACGGCTCGCGTTACCTCGTCGAAAGGGAACCGGCTAGCTATGGCCACCCCGGATCGACCGCCAGGGCGCACGTAGGACGGTGACAAGTTGTGCCCCGCCATGTATGAGAGCTGCGTCTCGCCTAGCAGACGTTGGAACAAAGGCGACACATCCGAGCAATCCGGGAACGGAACCTCCTGCATGGCGAGCAAGTCAAGCCTCTGTTCCCGCACTAGGTGAAGGATCTCCAGGAAAGGATCCACACCAGAGCGGACTGCTGTCGCTTCGTTGACGTTCCAGGTCCCAACCCGGACGTAAGCCGACAAAAAGGTGGAATCAGTCGCAGCGCGCTCCACAAGCTCCATGACGATGTCGGCCCTATTCCCCCGGGACCCCTCCTGGAGTCCCCCTCGCTATGACGGGCCCCCGCTACCCAGGGAGCGGAGCTTGATGCCTGGCGCCCCACTCGACATCGGGTCACGGCTTGCGTCCGTCGGGTACCGGAGTGGCATCGGGGCTGAGATGGCGACGCGCCAGGCAGTGTCACGTTGTGCAGGGCGCACACGATACCGGTAGGTACGTGATGTCCATTCATCCACTGTGAGGTGACATGCCCGCGATTCGCCCGGTCGATCCTCTGGACCCAACGGCCAGCCTGCGGAACGCAGAAAGATGGCTGCGCTCGGTCTACAAACGCACCTCAGATGGTGCGATGGGCTGGGGACATCATGAGAGTGAGGACCCGACGGAGTGGGGGGGAACCCTTGACGGCATCCGGGGGATGACCGCCATGGGGGAGCCAGCCAACTCATCTGACCTGGCCGATGCCGCGCAATGGCTAAAAAGCAGACAACGGCCGGACGGCGGCTTCCCTGCACGCGAACTCGAATACTCGGCCAGCGAAGCCACAGCATGGGTCGTCATCGCATTTCACGGAATGGGATGGAACGCGGGGAATGACACTTGCGTTAGGCGGGCGGTGGACTATCTGTACCGTTGCGTGGACAGCGAAGGCGCGGCGGCTACCACCCCGGCGGACGTGGGAAAACCCCGGACCTTCCCCACAGCTCTAGCGCTGTGGGCGTTCGCGCTCCAACCTGACACCGAGCGCATGTGCGCCAAGATGATCTCCCGCCTTCACAAGATGCAGGATCCAGAGACTCGCGGATGGGGAGTAAGCTTCGGTGCGACTCCTAACGCCGCCACAACAGCACAGGTCCTATACGCACTCTGCGTCGCCCAGGGACGATCCGACGCTGACTGGGTACGCGGGGGAGCAGCGTACCTTCTAGAACGCCAAAAGGCCGAAGGCGGCTGGGGGAACAGTCACGACGAATGGTTTCCCACAGAGCGCCCCCGTATCCCCTCACGGTGCATCCACTATGGCACGGCCTGGGCTCTTCTCGCGCTAACTCAGTTCCCCGATGACCGCGAGTGTCAACTGGCGGCCGAAAGCGCTGTGCGTTATCTTCTCGGCCGTCAACGGAAGTCTGGTGCGTGGTTATTCGAGGAATACGATCCAGTGGAGTTCGTCTGGTGCACGACGCAGGTCATGGTGGCCTTGGTTGAGTGGAACAAGGTGCGAAGGCCTAGCTCAGCCACCATGGAAGAAACAGGGGTACGCGGCGCCGCCAGACGGATCGCGCGGGATTTGACGTCCCGGGGCCGTGATTCCTTTCTGTATCTGGCCGTAGGCGCCCTGGCAGTCGCTCAGTTCTGGGGCTCCATCCAACCGCCCCTGTCGGAGTTGGCTCGGTTCCTCCGGCTAGATGGAGCCGGCATCTGGACCAATCTTGTGAGCACCGTGATTTGGTCCTGCCTGGCCCTGATCATCGGCTGGCTGGTGAAACGCATCTCTCGCTCAACTGGTGATTCGAAAGACAAAAAGGTATAAGCGTGACGAACCTCTTTGGTTTCGGAGTGCCCCTATCGCGCGCAAACTCCGACCCGAAACAAGATGTCTTGGTTAAATGGCGTGGATCTGCCAGAATCGATACAGCGACATCGTAAGGAGCTTCGACACGGCCTGATGCGTCGAGATGGCCACGGAGCCAGCGTAGGAGCTGGTGCGTTTGTAGTGCTACGCCGCCCGCATCCCGATGTGCTTTGTGGCCTGCCAAGAGCACATCATTGCGAAGAGTCGGAAAGGTGAGCCGTGAGCCACTACGTGTTCCCAGAGCCCAGCGACTGGAACTTTGACAAGCTTGGTCATCGCGGGAAGCTCTTTGATGCCAACGCCAGCGTGATGCGTAGCAGCTACCTCATCGTAGAGATAGATGGGCAACTCCCAAGTTGGCTGACACAGCACATGTGCGACTTCGTCTATTACGTCCTTGATGGGACGGGCACGTTCGTGGTCGAGGGACGTACGGAGCGATGCGTACAGGGTGATCTTGTCACGGTGCCAGCCGGGTCACGATTCACATACCAGGGCAATCTCCGTATGTTGCTAACGTCCACACCGCCATGGACGGCCGGCCAAGAAGAGCTGATCGACTTCTCGGGCAACTCTTTGTGGGATGAAACGACCAAGAGCGAGTCCGGCTCCTCGCAATCCCAACCACAGAACATCCGCTGAACTACCGGATGTACCGCACGAGCATCTGAAGCTTTTCAACGATCTCGGTTCCACCGAGGTGCCGCAGGGATCTATGGCTCGGCATCGCCGCCCCCTTCGGCACGAGCACGTTCGAGAACTTGCGCCGCACGAGCCCACGGACAACGATGGTCGCAACGAGTGGAGCACCTTCAGGCGAGGCCAGAACCCGGTGATAGGCCTCGTGGTTCAAACTGTAGGAGGAGCCGGCCGTCACCGTGCCGTCGAAGACCACATCGAGTCGGACGGCACCTGTGCGGGCGAACTGATAATCACCGAATCGCCCTCCAACAGGCATACTCGAACTGTAACGATCATATTCCCGACCGCAAGGCAGCGGGCTGAGCATCTGGAAGCGTAATGATCCCACGATCACCTGGGAACTGAAGTCCCATGCGTGATTATGGATGCTCTCGTCGGACGGCACTCCCGTCCACCAGAGATGAACGCGCACCTCAAGCCCTAGCGGATCGCGATAGAGCGATATTCGGTCGAACCCATTCGGGTGCGCATAGGAACGAGCGGCAACCGCCTCAACCAAGGATCTATCCCCGCTCAGCGAACTGACTATGTCGTCAAGTGATCGACGACTACCAAGCTCCGCCACCACTGCCGGATCAACCTGGTGATCCATGGGCTCCAGAACACTTCTGAGTCTATTGAACGCATCGCTACTCATCTGGCTCTCTTGACCTGAGGGATGCTTCCTTCGCCGTAAACATTACGGGCGCATCCACAGCACCTCAAGCCAGTCCAGGTTCTTTGGGTCCGTAAAGCAAAGAGACACGCGGGGAAGCATCTCTGATCGCAAATGGTCCCCCTCGATATACGGTCACCCACTCAGGCCGACGTGCTATGAAGCCGGTCATGCACAAACAGACGATACCGAGCAAACCTCGCAGCGCTTCCCGCACTCTCATAGGGGTACAAGGTAACTGCCTGATGCACATATACGTACAGACCGTATGGGCAAGGATGAAAGGGAATCTACGCCGACAGCTACTGGTTGCTCAGTTCGGGGCCCGCCCAACCGGGCTAGCACGACCGCACCGCTGATGTCGACGCCCAGGCGGGGGGATTGCCACGTGACGACGACAACGACATCGACGAGCGTCGGCCTGCGATCCGAACGGGGCCCGGTGCTCGCCGCCGTGATGCTCTGTACCGGGCTGGTGGCGCTGGACAGCACGGTGATCGCGACGGCGGTGCCGTCGGTGGTCACCGATCTCGGTGGGTTCGCGCAGTTCCCCTGGCTGTTCTCCATCTATCTGCTGACCCAGGCGGTCACCGTCCCGCTGTACGGCAAGCTGGCCGACCTGTTCGGGCGCAAGCCGGTGATGTTCTTCGGCATCGCGGTGTTCCTGCTCGGCTCGGTGTTGTGCGGGCTCGCCTGGAGCATGCCGGCGCTCATCGTGTTCCGCGCGTTGCAGGGAATCGGCGCGGGGGCCGTGCAGCCGATGAGCATCACCATCATCGGGGACATGTACTCCGTCGAGGAACGCGCCCGGGTGCAGGGGTACGTCGCCAGCGTGTGGGGCGTGTCGGCGGTGATCGGGCCGGCGATCGGGGGGCTGTTCGCCGACTACCTCACCTGGCGCTGGATCTTCTTCATCAACCTGCCGCTCGGCGCACTGGCCGCGTGGATGCTCCTGCGGCGGTTCAAGGAGCGGGTGAGCACCAGCTCACACAAGATCGACTACCTCGGCGCGGGGCTGCTCGTCAGCGGCTCCTCGCTGCTCATCCTCGGGCTGCTCGAAGGCGGCCTGGCCTGGGACTGGGTCTCGGCGCCGAGCCTGGTCATCTTCGCCGCCGGGCTGCTGCTGGTCGTGGCGTTCGTGCTGGTGGAACGCAGGGCCGTCGAGCCGATCCTGCCGCTGTGGGTGTTCCGCCGCCGCATGCTCGTCGGCGGCAACATAGTCGGGCTGGCCGTCGGCGCGCTGCTGATCGGCCTGACCTCGTACGTGCCGACCTACACCGAGGGAGTCCTCGGCACCGGGGCGCTGCTCGCGGGCTTCGCGCTGGCCGCGCTCACCGTCGGGTGGCCGCTCGCCGCCACGGTGTCCGGGCGGATCTACATGCGCATCGGGTTCCGCGACACCGCCCTCATCGGCTCCGGCGTGCTCGTGGCGGGCGCCGTGCTGTGCGTCCTGCTGACCTCGAAGGCCGCGGTGTGGCAGGTCGCGGCGGCGTGCTTCGTGGTCGGCGTGGGCCTCGGCCTGTCGTCCAGCCCCACCATCGTGGCCCTCCAGTCGAGCGTCGGCTGGGACCGGCGGGGGGTGGTGACCGCGACCCACATGTTCTGCCGCTCCCTCGGCAGCGCGGTGGGCGCCGCCGCCATGGGTGCCATCTCCAACGCCACCCTGTCCGACCGCTTCGCCCACCCGCCCGCCGCCCTCACCGGGAAACTCCCCACCACCCTGGACGCCACCAGCCTCGTCCTCGGCGCCCAGGGCCCCGCGGCCCACACCGCCACGGCCGCCTACATCCGCCGGGCCCTGTCCGACGCCACCCACCACGTCTTCCTGTCCCTGCTGGTGGTCGCGGCCCTCGCCGTCGTCGCCCTGCTGCTGATGCCCCGGCGCGCCCAGGAACTGACCTTCGACTGAGCACTCGGCCCCGTGGGCTGGTTCACTCCCCCATGCGGTCGATCAGGGCGCGCTGCGGGACCACGGTGTACTTCGGGTCGGCCGCGGAGGCGGTGCCCGCGGCGAAGACGCCGAAGCGGGTGCAGGCCGCGGCGGCCATCAGGGCGGCTCCGGACAGGACGGTGGCGCGGCGACTGCGGGTGGACAGGACGGCACCCACCGCGCCGGCGGCGGCCAGGACCTCGCCGGCCAGGGTCAGGGCGCCGGCGCGGCCCTGGTGGTACGGCTCGGCGATCATGCCCATGCGGTGGCGCATCAGGCGGCCGGCGGCCAGTTCCAGTGCGGTGCCGAAGAGCGCGGCCCGGCGGGCGGGGGCGCTCTCCGCCGCGGGTGCGGCGATCAGGGCGGCGCCCGCGGCCGTCGCGGTGGCCGAGCCCGCGAACAGGAACGGCATCTCGCGGTGACCCTCGTGCCAGGCGGGCACGGCGGTGTCGCTGATCAGGACGGCGGTGTACGTGGTGACCGCCGGGCCGAGCACCGCCGAGCCGTAACAGGCGGCCTTGCCGAGCAGGGGGAGGCGGCCGGTGAGGTCGGCGAACGCGCTCAGGCCGACCAGCGGGCCGTACCCGGCGAGCAGCCACGAGCCGACGCTCATCGGGGAGGTCAGCTTGAACACCCGCAGCATGTTGAGGAAGCGGCCCGGCCGGCCGAGATCCTCCACCAGCGCGACCATCGACAGGGTGATCCCGGCCAGCGCCGCGACCTTCCCGGCGCGGGCCAGCCCCGGCCTGCTGGTGACCTGCCCGCCGGCCGCGAACACCGACGACGCGCCGGCCAGCCCGCCGAGGTACAGATAGCCGCCGATGTGCAGCGGCTTCCACGCCGGCGGCTTCAGCACCGGCCGCCCGTAGTAGGAGGCGAACCCCCTCGGCGTCGTGGCCCGTCCCGCGTCCGGGACCGTGCCGGTCGTGTTCATCGTGCTCATCGGCGTCTCCCCCACACGGGTGCCCGGTGGTCGGTGGGTGCGGTGCGGCCCGTCAGGGCGAAGGACGCGACGACGCCGGCGGCCAGGACGAGCGCGGCGACGGCCGCGTGGCGCCACATGCCCGGCAGGTCGCGGGTGGTGTCCATGGGGGCGGGCGGCAGGCCGTACACCTCGGGGTCGTCCAGGAGCAGGAAGAAGGCGCCGTTGCCCCGGACGCCGTCGTCCGGGTCGTCGCCGTACAGCCGGGCCTTCGCGACGCCGTCCTCGTGCAGGCGCCGCACCCGGGCCTCGGCCCGCTCCAGCAGCTCGTCCAGCGGGCCGAACTGGATGGACTCGGTCGGGCACGCCTTGGCGCACGCGGGGGTGCCGCCGTCCACCAGGCGGTCGTAGCACAGGGTGCACTTCCAGGCGAGGCCGTCGTCCTCCCGCTTTTCGATCACGCCGTACGGGCAGGCGGACACGCAGTAGCCGCAGCCGTTGCACACGTCGGGCTGCACGACCACGCTGCCGAACTCGGTGCGCAGCAGCGAGCCGGTGGGGCAGACGTTCAGGCAGGCGGCGTCGGTGCAGTGCTTGCACACGTCGGACGCCATCAGCCAGCGCAGGTCGCCCGCGCCGTCCTTCTGCACGCGCTGCTCGACGAACGCCACGTGCCGCCAGGTGGACGCCGACAGCTCCACGGTGTTGTCGAACGACATGCCGGTGAGCAGGTTCGGCGCGTCCGCCGGAAGCTGGTTCCATTCCTTACAGGCGACCTCGCACGCCTTGCAGCCGATGCAGACCGAGGTGTCGGTGAAGAAGCCCATCCGGGGCTGGTCCCCCGAATAGCCGGTTTCCCGCTGCACCTGCGGCAGGCGGGCCACGCCCACGGTCCCCGCGCTCATCGCCCCGCCTCCGATCCGCCGCGCCCGACGGCGCCTCCGGACGCCTGCCAGGCCGTGTCGCCCTGCCCGGCCGCGGACGCGTGCTCCCGCGCGGCCCGCTCGAAGGCGAGCTCGACCGGATCCTCGGGCAGGCCCGCCCTGCGGCGGAACGTCTCCATCAGGCGCAGCCGTCCGGCGCCGCGCGGGCGACGTCCGGGCTGGATGTCCGCGGTGTACGCCTTGTCCTCCTGGATGTCGGCGTTGGGGTCCAGCGCGATGGAGTTCAGCTCGTTGGCCGAGTCGCCGACGGCGAGGCCGTTGCGGCCGAAGTGGAAAGGCAGCCCGATCTGGTGCACCACCCTGCCGTCCAGCCGCAGCGACGGCATCCGGTCGGTGACCAGCACCCGGGCCTCGATCGCGCCCCGCGCGGTGATGATCGTCGCCCAGCCGCCGTGCTCCAGCAGCCGCTCCTCGGCCAGCTCCGGCGAGACCTCGCAGAACATCTCGGGCTGCAGCTCCGCCAGGTAGGGAAGCCAGCGGCTCATCCCGCCCGAGGTGAAGTGCTCGGTTAGGCGGTAGGTGGTGACGACGTACGGATAGACGTGGCCGCCCGGCGGGTGGTACCGGTTGCCCGGCCGGTCGTACAGCAGCCGCACCGGGTTGGCCGGCTGGGTCTCGTAGAGCGGGTTGCCCATCGGCGAGTCCTGCGGCTCGTAGTGCGTGGGCAGCGGCCCGTCCTCCAGCCCCGCGGGCGCGAACAGCCACCCCTTGCCGTCGCCCTGCATGATGAACGCGTCGATGCCGGTCAGCGCGGCCACGCCCACCGCGTCCTTCCCCGGACGGTGGTCGGGCGGCAGGTCCTCGACGAAGTCCGGGACGTCGTGGCCGGTCCACCGGCCGCGTGCCTCGTCCCACCAGACGTACGCCTTGCGCTCGCTCCACGGGAGACCCTTCGGGTCCGCCGAGGCGCGGTTGTACAGCGTGCGGCGGTTCAGCGGCCACGCCCAGCCCCAGTCGGCCGACACCCAGCTCTGCTCGGTGTGCGGCGTGCGGCGGGCCGCCTGGTTCACGCCGCCGGCGTACACCCCGCAGTAGATCCAGCAGCCGCACGACGTGGAGCCGTCCCCGCGCAGCTCGGTGTACCCCGACAGCGGGTGGCCGTCCGGGCCGGATCCGTTGATCTCCCGGAGCACCGCGGCGGCGCTCGGCTCCCGCAGCTCGCCCTCCTCGGGGTAGTCCCACGCGAGATCGAGGAACGCCCGGTCCCGCGGCTCGGCCGACCCCGCCAGGCGCTGCCTGACCAGCTTGTGCAGGTGGTGGACGAACCACAGGTCGCTGCGCCGGTCGCCGGCGGGCTCGATGGCCGCGTCGTGCCACTGGAGCACCCGGTTGGTGTTGGTGAACGTGCCGCTCTTCTCGGTGTGCGCGGCGGCGGGGAAGAAGAACACCTCGGTGGGGATGTCCCGGGTGCGCAGCTCCCCGCTCTCGATCTCCGGGCCGTCCTGCCACCACGTGGCGGACTCGATGAGCGAGAAGTCCCGCACCACCATCCAGTCCAGCTTCGCCATCCCGAGGCGCTGCAAACGGGTGTTGGCCGAGCCGACCGCCGGGTTCTCGCCGAACAGGAAGTACCCCTCGCAGACCCCGTCCAGCTGGGCCATCACCGTGTCGTAGGTGTTGTGCGTGCCGGTCAGCCGGGGCAGGTGGCCGAAGCAGAAGTCGTTGTCCGGGGTCGCGGCGTCGCCGTAGTACGCCTTGAGCAGGCTCACCACATAGGAGCGGGCCTCCGCCCAGAAGCCCTTCTGGGTGCTGACGACCTCCAGGAAGGTGTCCAGGTCCTCGTCGGTGTGGGCGTGCGGCATCGGGATGTAGCCCGGCAGCAGGTTGTACAGGGTGGGGATGTCGCTGGAGCCCTGGATGCTGGCGTGGCCGCGCAGCGCCATGATGCCGCCGCCGGGCCTGCCGATGTTGCCGAGCAGGAGCTGCAGGATGCTCGCGGCGCGGATGTACTGGGTGCCCACGGTGTGCTGGGTCCAGCCGACCGCGTACGCGAACGCGGTGGTGCGCTCGCGGCCGGAGTTGGCGGTCAGGGCGTCGCAGACCTTCCCGAAGAGCTCCGGCGGGATGCCGCAGATCCGTTCGACCATCTCGGGGGTGTAGCGGGCGTAGTGCCGCTTGAGGATCTGGTAGACGCAGCGCGGGTCGGTGAGCGTCTCGTCGCACCTGGCGTCCGGCATCACCGGCGCCCCGCCCGAGCCCTGCGCCTCGGGCCTGCCGGGCGTGTGGTACTCGGCGAGCCGCACCCGGCGGCCGGACACCGCCTGCACCGCCGGGCCCCGGTAGTGCCAGGTGCTCGTGTCGTAGCGGCGGTGCGTCTCGTCGAAGCCGGAGAACAGGCCGTCGAGGTCCTCGGTGTCCTGGAAGTCGTCGCGGATGATGGACGAGGCGTTGGTGTATGCCAGCACGTACTCGCGGAAGTCCTTGCCCTCCGACAGCACGTGGTTGATGATCCCGCCGAGGAACGCGATGTCGCTGCCCGCGCGGATCGGGACGTACAGGTCGGCCATGGCGCTGGTACGGCTGTACCGGGGGTCCACGTGGATCACCGTCGCGCCGCGCAGCTTGGCCTCCATCACCCACTGGAAGCCGACCGGGTGGGCCTCGGCGAAGTTGGAGCCCTCGATGATGATGCAGTCGGAGTTGCGCAGATCCTGCATGAAGGTGGTCGAGCCGCCCCGGCCGAAGGTGGTGCCGAGGCCGGTCACCGTCGAGCTGTGGCAGACCCGCGCCTGGTTCTCCACCTGCACGACGCCGAGCCCCGTCATCAGCTTCTTGATGAGGTAGTTCTCCTCGTTGTCCAGCGTCGCGCCGCCGAGGGAGGCGATGCCCAGCGTGCGGGCCACCCGCTTGCCCTCGGACTCCTCCTGCCACGTCCGGGCCCGGGTGCGCACCACGCGCTCGGCGACCATCGCCATCGCGATGTCCAGATCCAGCGGCTGCCACCGGGTCCCGTACGGCGCGCGGTACAGCACCGACGTCTCCCGCGCCGGCCCCGTGGTCAGCTGTAGCGTCGCCGACCCCTTGGGGCAGAGCCTCCCCCTGCTGATCGGCGAGTCCGGGTCCCCCTCGATCTGCACGACCGCGTCCCCCGACACGAACACGTTCTGCGCGCACCCCACCGCGCAGTAAGGACAGATCGACTTCACCACCCGATCCGCCGTGGCCACCCTCCCCCGCACCGAATCGGCCCACGTGGACCGCACCGCCGCCCCGAGCCCCCGCCGGTCCGCCCCCAGAACCTGCCGCACCACCGGCCACCCGCGAAGCCCACCCATCGCCGCCTCCCGTCCGCAACCGGCCACCAACGCACCGTGACATCAAGGGGGCAAGCCACTACCTCCCCACCCCCACCCACCCCCAACCGTCCGTCCACCTCACCACCCCTTGAGCCCTCACCCCACCGCACGGCCCCGCTTTCTCGCCGCGGATCGCGTGTACCGGCGCGCCGATACGACCCCGGTTCTCGCCACCCTTCACAGGTTGTAGGTTCGGCGCCGGGTCGGCGGGACGTTGTACGGCGAAGTCGGCGCCGCTGTACGGCGGGAAACCCGTGGTGTGTGCGGTGCCGGTGAAATGGTCCTCGCGGAGGCCGCGCTTCGCGCGAGAAGGCGCGAGGGCTGTTCTCGGCGGGGGACACCCCCGCACTCCCGGGACCTGCCGGGCTCACCATGATCCACCGCGATGGGTTCCGGTGGATCGGTGTCCCGCCGTACGGCGGCGCCGTATTCGCCGTACAACGTCCCGCCGACCCGGCGCCAGTGAGGCAAACCTGACGACGCGGCGGGGCGGGGCGGGCGAGGCGGGGCGAAGCAGGGCAAGGCGGGGCGGGGCGCCACGGCGGGCAACGCCGAGTGTGTGCGGGGACGGTGGGCCGGGTGGCAGTGCAGCGTGTGAAGCGGTCTGCCGGGGGTGGGCATGTCCGGCGGTTCGTGAGGGCCGACTTCGGAGGACGTCTGGTCGCTCGCCACAATGTCAGCCATGGCTTCTCTTGTGCACCATGTGAGCATCGACTGTGCGGATACCTACCGGCTCGGGAACTTCTGGGCCGAGGTGCTGGGTAGCAAGATCAGTGACGACGACCAGCCCGGGGACCCCGAGGCCTTGGTCGAGGCGGAGGGCATATCGATCCTGTTCATCGCCGTGCCCGAGGGGAAGACGGTCAAGAACCGGATCCACTTCGACATTCAGCCCACGGACCGCACTCGCGACGAGGAGGTCGAGCGTCTGCTGTCCCTCGGCGCCACTCTGGTCGGCGACCGGCGCCGGCCCGACGGCTCCGGCTGGGTCACCCTCGCCGACATCGAGGGGAACGAGTTCTGTGTCGAGCGCAGTGCCGCCGAGCGAGCCGCCGTCACCTCCTGAGCGGCGGGCGCGGGCATGTTCGCGACGACAGATACGGCGGCTTTCGGCGACCGCCTTCGCGGGAGGAGCGGCTCCGGGACCGGGGTGATCGTCTTCTGGGGGGTGGGGACCCGCCTGACGGTGCTGGTGGGGGCGCTTTTAGCATCGTCCTATGAAGACTTCGACGAGGGATGGCGCCAAGGTCGCGCCGCACGCGCCCCGGGTGGCCGTCAAGCGGCGGACTCCTGACATCTACCAAGCCATGCTTCAGCTGGACGCCACCGTGTCGGGGAGTGGGCTGGAGCGGTCGTTGCTGGAGCTCGTCCGGGTTCGTGCCTCGCAGATCAACGGGTGCGCGTTCTGCCTGGACATGCACACCATCGACGCGCGGGCGGCGGGGGAGACCGAGCAGCGGCTTTACACGCTGTCCGCCTGGCGGGAGACGCCGTTCTTCACCGAGCGGGAGCGGGTGGCGCTGGAGCTCACCGAGGCCGTGACGCTGATCGCGGAGGACGGGCTCTCCGACGAGCTCTACGCGCGGGCGGGCGAGCAGTTCAGCGAGGAGGAGCTGGGCAAACTCATCTGGGCCGTCACGGTCATCAACGCGTGGAACCGCATCGGCGTGGCCACCCGCATGGAGCCCGGCCACTACCGTCCGCACGGCCAATGAGCGCGCCCGTCGAACGGGCGGCGCTCACCGAGAAGTCGGCGACACTCCGGGCGCTGCACGTGCCCGGACGGCCGCTGGTGCTGCCGAACGTGTGGGACGCGGGGTCGGCGCGGGTCGTGGTGGACGCCGGGTTCCCGGTGGTGGCCACCGGCAGCGCGGCGGTGGCCCGGTCACTGGGGTACGACGACGGTGAGGCCACACCCGCCGAGGAGATGCTGGCGGCGGTGGCGCGGATCACGCGGGCGGTGCCGGTGCCGGTCACGGCCGACATGGAACGCGGGTACGGCATGGCACCCGCCGAGCTGGCCGAGCGTGTGGCGGCGGCCGGGGCGGTGGGCGTGAACCTCGAGGACTCCGACCCGCGCACCGGCGCGATCATCGACCCCGCCGAGCAGGAGGACTTCCTGTCCGCCGTACGAGCCGCCGCCCCTGAGCTGGTGATCAACGCCCGCGCCGACACGTTCGTGCACGGCACCGGCTCCCCCGGGCAACGCCTCACCGAGGCGGTCGAACGCGGCCGCCGCTACCTGCGAGCGGGCGCCGACTGCGTCTTCCCGATCCTCGCCACCGACCCCGCCGTGATCACCACTCTGGTCACCGAGATCGCCGCCCCCGTCAACATCCTGCTCCTCCCCGGCATGCCCTCGATCCCCGACCTGTCCACCATGGGCGTAGCCCGGATCAGCTTCGGCGCCGGCCTCCACACCCTTCTCCAAACCCACCACCGCACCCTCCTCGACACCATCACCTCCGGCACATCACCCTTCGCTCCCCCACAGCCCTGACCGGCCCCCGCCCAGCCGAGCGGCAGGGCCATGGGGGTGGAGGGAGGCGGGGGGTCGACAGGCTCGGGAGTGTCCTCCGCCCGAATACAGCCCTTGCGTCTTCTCGCGCGGAGCGCGTCCTGCGCGATGGCCATGCCCGGGACGTCCGTACGGCCGGGTCGTCCGCCATACGGCGGTGCCGCCAGAGCCCCCGTCGCCTCGTCGGGTTCGTCTTTGTCCGGCGCCGGGTCGGCGGGAAGGTGGACGGCGAACACGGCGCCGTCATACGGCGCGACACCGGCCCGACGGAACATGTGGCGGTGGAGCACTATGAGCCCGGCAGGGCCGGGGTGTGGGGGCCTGCCCCCACATAAGACAGCCCTTGCGGCTTCCGCGCGAAGCGCACCCTCTGCGAGGACCATTTCCGTGGCGGGTGGATACGTGTGGTTTTCCGCCGTACGGCGGCGCCGACTTCGCCGTGCCACGGCCCGCCGACGCGGCGCCGGTGCACATGACTCCCAGAAGGCGACGAGAGCCGGGCCCCCGTAAGGCGGGGCATGGAGCCAGGCCGGAGGCGTGGACCGAGACGGCGAGTGTTCACCGGGACGTGTCGCGGTGCAGCACCATGAGCCCGGCAGGCCCGGGGGTGCGGGGGTGTCCCCCGCCTGAGCACAGCCCTTGCGCCTTTCCGCGCGAAGCGCGCCCTGCGCAAGGACCATTTCATCGGCGCCGCGCACACCACGGGTTAGCCGCCGTAAAACGGCGCCGTATTCGCCGTTCCACTTCCCGCCGTACCGGCGCCGGGCCAAGAAGTGATCCGGAACGGGGGACTCCGGCCGTAGGGGCCGGGCCACCGCGTGCGGGGGCTCCCGGCAGGGGGCGGGGGCCGCTTCCCTGCCGGGAGTCGCTTGGTCAGGCGGTTTCGGTGGGGGTCTTGGTGGGGGGTTCGGTGCCGTTGAGGCTTGGGGGGGTGGCGTTGGCGAAGAGGGAGCGGGCGAGGCCTAGGCCGGTGCCGCCCAGGGTCATGGCTTTGGCGAGGAGTTCCTCCACGCCTTGGGCTCCGTTGAGGACGACCATGTGGTCGATGTTGCCGAAGGCCTTGGAGGCCGCTTCGACGATCTGGGGCCAGTTCTCGGCCAGCTGCTGGGCGATCACGGCTTCCTGGTTCTTGGCCAGGGCCTGGGCGCGGGCCTGGATCGCTTCGGCTTCGGCGAGGCCCTTGGCCTTGGCGGATTCGGCGTCGGCGAGGCCGCGGGCGCGGGCGGCCTCCGCGTCGGCGAGGCCCTTGGCCTTGGCGCCTTCGGCGTCGGCGAGGGCGCGGGCCTTGTTGGCGGCGGCTTCGCCCTCACCGGTGGCGCGGGCGGCGCCGGCGGCGGCCTCGGCGCGCAGGCGCACGGACTCGGCCTCGGCGGCGGCGGCCTGCTTGACCTGGGAGGCCTGGGCCACGGCGCGCAGCTCGGTCTCCCTGGCCTCGGCCTCGGCCTGGGCGATGCGGGCGTCGCGCTCGGCCTGGGAGATGGTGACCGTCTCGTACGCCCTGGCGTCGGCGGGCTTGCGGACCTGCGACTGGAGGCGCTGCTCGGAGAGGTTGGCCTCCAGCTCGGCGGCCCGGGTCTCCTGGACCACGACCTCCTGGCGGGCGGTGGCCTCCGACAGCGGGCCCGCCTGCCGGGCCTTGGCGGAGGCCTGGTCGATCTCGGCCTGGTAGCCGGCCTGCTGGATCTGGGACTCGCGGATGGCGGCGGCCTTCTTGGCGGCGGACACCTGCTCGGCCTCGGTGGCCTCCTGGTCGCGCTGCGCCTCGGCGATGCGGGCGGCGGCGGCGATGCGGGCGGCGTGCGGCTTGCCGAGGTTGGCGATGTAGCCGGTCTCGTCGTCGATCTCCTGGATCTGCAGGGAGTCGACCACCAGTCCGAGCTTGCTCATCTCGTCGGCGGCGCTGCTGCGGGTCTCACCGGTCAAGCGCTCGCGGTTGAGGATGAGGTCCTCGACGGTGAGGTTGCCGATGATGGAGCGCAGGTGGCCGGTGAACAGCTCGTGGATGGCACCGCTCATGCTGTCCTGCTGGTCGAGGAAGCGCCGGGCCGCGTTGGCGATGGACGTGAAGTCGTCGCCGACCTTGTAGATGATCACGCCGCGGACCTGCACCGGGATGCCCTGCTGTGTCACGCAGTTCACCTGGAGGTTGGTGGCCCGGCTGTCGAGACGCAGCCGCCGCGCCGTCTGGAACCCGGGGAGCACCGCGGTGCCCTTCCCGGTGATGATCTTGAAGCCCAGGCTTTCGGCCAGTTCATTCTTACCTCGGGCCGCGAGCCCGGAGATGATGAGCGCCTCGTTGGGCTCGGCGACCCGCCACACCGCTTTGAACAACAGTGTGATGACGACGAACAGGACGATGACGCCGCCGACCCAGAAGGCCAGCTCGGTGGTGGTCATTGGACCTCCGGTTGCACAAAAGGGGGTGGGAGAGTCAGACGATCGCGCGGGCCACGTAGATCGTTCGTGGCGGCGAATACTCGACGATGATCACGATCGTCCCCGGGGCGATCTCTTCGTCGGGAACCGACGGGTAGGCGTAGAACGCCTCGACGCCCCCGCGTATCGGCACCAACACCTCACCCACAAGGCCCGGACCAATACGGCCGGTCACCCTGCCCTGCCTGCCGACCACCCGTTGTCACCCCGTCGTCGAATGCATCGCCGCACGCGAACAGTACTCCGTTCGCCCCGCTTTATCAGCACGGAGAACGGGCTCGGCGGCCCCATCCCCGTGACTCGGGCCACCCGCGCGCATCGCCTTCACCTCCCCTAACGGCCTGGTAAACCCCGACGTTCCCGGCTTAGGACAGGAAAGGTTACAAATCGCAAACATCGCCCCGTACAGGGGGCGCAATAAACCCAGAAAGAGTTCATCCACCCCCCGCGCCCCATCGCTTTCCGTTTTCCGGCAGGGGTGATGATCGCGGAATGACGGCTCATTTCCCGCTTGGCGATGATCTTCCGGGAAGGCGCGCACGCGAGCTCGGGATGGACCGCCCGATCAGCCGGCGCGACTTCCTGGACGGGGTCGCGACCGCGGTCACCTGCGCGGCCGTGCCCGCCCCCTCCCCACCCGCGAGGACGCTCCCGCGCGCCCGCCCGCCCGCCGAAAGCCAGGAGTCGCGGCACCCGGCGAGCGCGCAGGGGCTGCGCGGCGACACCCCGGACGCCGTCGCGGTGCCGCACGCGCTGCGCGACGGGCGGTTCTGGCGGCACGCGGGCACGCCGGAGCCCACCGGGGAGCGCTACGACCTCGTCGTGGTCGGCGCCGGCATCAGCGGCGTCACCGCCGCCTACACCTGGACCAGGCGCCACCCCGGCGCGCGGGTGCTGGTGCTGGACAACCACGACGACATCGGCGGCCAGGCCCGGCGCAACGAGTTCCACCCGGCGGGACGCCGCGGCCCGCTCGTCGCGCACGGCGGCTCCGGCGCGTTGTACGCGCCGCGCGCCTGGTCCCCCGAGGGCCGCGAGCTGCTCGCCGAACTCGGCGTCGTCCCGGGGCGCCAGCACGACACCGGTCTCTACCCCGGCCTCGGCATGCACGAGGCGGTGTTCTGCGACCGGGAGACCTTCGGCCGCGACCGGCTGGTGGTGCTGCGGCCGGGTCGCGCCACCGCCGAGTGGGCGGCCGAGCTGCCGATCGCCGAACGGGCCAGGCAGGACCTCGTCATGCTGTTCGACCACGCTCCCGACTGGTTCCCGGGCCTGCCGGACGACCACAAGAAGCGGCTGCTCGCCGGGCTGACCTACCAGGGTTTCCTGCGGGACGTCTGCCGCGTCCACCCCGACGCGGTGCGGTTCTGCCAGACCATGCCGAGCGCCACCTGGGCGTACGGCGCCGACGCGCTCGGCGCGCTGGACGCCTGGGCGCTGTCCGGGCCGTTCGCCTACCCGGGTTTCGCGGGGCTCGGGCTTGCGGCCGAGCCGTCGCCGTACAACTCGCCGCGGGTGGCCGAGCGGCGCGCCTCGGGGCAGGCGGACGTGTACTGCTTCCCCGAGGGCAACCAGGCACTGGTGCGGATGATGGTCGGCCGCATGGTGCCGGGGTTCGCGGCCGACCCCTCGATGGAGCACATCACCACCACGGCGTTCGACCACGCCGCGCTGGACCGCGCGGGCAACCGGGTCCGGGTGCGCCTGTCCAGCCCGGTGGTCCTGGTGCGCAACGACGGGCCGCCGGGGACGGCGACCGGCGCGACGGTGGGCTACTTCGACGGCGCGCGGGTGCGCACGGTACGGGCCGGCGGGGTCGTCATGGCGTGCTGGCACAGCGTCATCCCGTACGTGGTGGACGACCTGCCCGCCGCGCAGAAGGAGGCGATGCGGCGGGCGGTGCGGATGCCGGTGGTGCACGCGACGGCGCAGCTGCGCGACTGGCGGGCCTGGCGGGACGCCGGGGTGCACCGGGTGCGCTTCACCGGGGCGTACTGGGCGGGCGCCGAACTGGCCGCGCCGGTGAGCCTGGGCGCCTACCGCTGCCCGGCGACCCCCGGCGAGCCCATCACCGCGCATCTGGTGCACACGCCCGCCACGCCCGGCACCGCGCCGGGGGACGCGGCCGTGGCGGGACGGCGGGCGCTGGCGGGCACGCCGTACGGGGCGCTGGAGTTCGGCGTGCGGGAGCAACTGGCCCGGCTGCTCGGCCCGTGGGGGTTCGACCCGGCGCGCGACGTCGAGGGGCTCACCGTCAACCGCTGGGGCCACGGGTTCTCCCCGGCGTACGCGCGGCCCTGGGACGCCTTCCACCCGGGCGGCCCGGCCCCCGCCGAGACGGCGCGCCGCCGCTTCGGCCGGATCGCCATCGCCGGTTCCGACGCCGTCCCCGGCGCGGACGCCGACGCCGCCGTCAGCGCCGCCTGCCGCGCCGTCCGGGATCTGGAGGCCCCGTCGTGACCCTCAGCGGCCCTTCCCGCCGGATTTGGTGGGCCGCCGCAGCGCCGTGAAGAACCACGAGGTGTCGGGCTCGATCGCCCAGCGGGTGAGGCGCCGCACCGGGGACGTGCAGAGCAGCGTGGCGAGGGCCACACCCAGCAGGACGGCCAGGGCGACGCCCGCCGGGGTGCTCATCTCCTTGGCGTACACCTGGAAGACCTTCACGAAGAAGCCGTGCAGCAGGTAGGCGTACATGGTGGCCGCGCCGAGGGCGGAGTACCACGTGCGGCGGGACGGGGTGATGGCGAGGAAGGCGCAGAGCAGCGTCGCGCCCGCCATGAGCATGCCGAGCCGCATCGCGCTGCCGGTGAGGTTGTCCACACCGATCTTGGCGTTGCTGTTGCGCCACCTGATCCACTCGGTCGCGATGTCGGTGTGCAGCGCGAACGCCAGCACCAGCCCGCCGGCCAGCACGGCGGCGCCGAGCACGCGGACGGCCGGCCGCTTGAGCAGGTCCAGGTGCGCGGGGGTCAGCATGAGGCCGAGCACGTAGAACGGCAGCAGGCCGAAGGTGCGGTTCATCGACAGCTCGTCCGGCAGCTCGCTCATGCCCGACAGCAGCGACAGCAGGACGGCGACGAGCAGCGGCCACCGCAGCTGCTGCCACACCGGGGTGGACAGCCGCCACAGGAACAGCGACATCAGGAACCAGGTGAGGAAGTACGGGTCGAGCAGGCTGATGTCCAGGTCGCCGTACAGGAACAGCCGCGGCAGCGAGTACGCCAGCTCGAAGATGATGTACGGCACGGCGAGGCCGCTGATCAGCTTGCGCGCCTTGCCCGGGGAGAACGTGAAGTTCCGCGACAGGTAGCCGCTCAGCGTGATGAACAGCGGCATGTGGAACGTGTAGAGGAAGAAGTAGAGCGCGTGCGCCGCCGGGACGTCCCGCAGGTCCTCGATGAGGTGGCCCACGACGACCAGGATGATCGCGAGGTACTTGGCGTTGTCCAGGAACGGGTCGCGCTCCCCGCGTGGCCGGCGGGGCGGGGCGGGCGTGTCCGCGGGGAAACCGAGGACACCGGGCGGGCTCTCCACGGCGGCCGTGCCCGGCACCGAGGGCCGCGACGCGGGCACCGAGCCGGGGGCCGCCGGGGCGTCGGGGGTCGTCACGAGGCCCCGACCCTAACGCGGCGGATCGGGTGCCGGGCGAACGCCGGATGGCTCCCCGGGGAACACCGCGCGACGGTTGGCCGGCGGTACGGTGCCGCCCGTCCGGCGACGGCGGGTCAGGCGCCGTGCGGCCGGGGCGGCGGGGTCAGGCGGTGGGTAGTTCGGCGGGCAGGCCGGTGGCGGCGAGGCTGGCCGACCATAGCGCGGCGGCCAGGGCCGGGTCGCTCATCTTCTCAGGAACGGCGGACGGGACGGCGGTCTCGCTGAAGAAGCGGCCGGAGTGGTCGGTGCCGTCGGCCGTGGTCGCCAGGTGGACCAGCGTCGACGCGCCCTGCTCCGGCGTCTTGAAGTAACCGGGGATGAGCCCGTAGATCTTCATCACCAGCGTGCCGGCCGCGAACCCGGTCTTGATGACGCCGGGGTGGAAGCAGGTGGCCGCCACGCCGCGCCGCGCGAGCTCGACGGTGAACAGCGCGTTGGCCTGTTTGGTGTCGGCGTACTGCAGCCAGCCGTTCCAGCGCCGCTTCGTGCGGTTCAGGTCGGCGGGGTCCAGGCGGCCCGTCTTGGCGGCCCGTGAGCTCGTGGTGACCACACGGCCGCCGGAGGCCGTGAGGCGTTCCAGCAGCAGGTTGGTGAGCAGGAACCCCGACAGGTGGTTGACCTGCGTCATGGTCTCGTGGCCGTCCGCGGTGACCTCCCGCTTGGACGTCATCACCCCGGCGTTGTTGGCGAGCACGTCGATGCGCTCGTAGCGGTCGAGTAACTCGGCGGCCAGTGCCCTCACCTCGGTGAACGACGCGAAGTCCGCGGCGAGGGCGTCGGGACGGCGCCCGGTGATCCCCTCGATGCGCGCGGCGACGGAGTCGAGTCTGGGGCGGGAGCGGCCGACCAGGACGACGTCGTGCCCTGCACGCGCGATCCCCTCGGCGGCGGCCGCGCCGATACCGGCTGTGGCGCCTGTTATTACAGTAATCATTCGTCCTCCAGTACGCCGGAACCCTATCGGTGCTAGCCTTCTGAGCGATCTTCCGGAGGTGCATTCCCCCCCAAATGCGGCAAGATCCTCCCGGCGCGCAGGAGTGACCATGGGTTCTGGAAAGCGGTCGATCCGCTTCAAGATCTTTTCGTTGCTACTCCTACCTCTGCTTTCACTAAGCGCCCTCTGGGGATTCGTCCTCAATCTGACGATCGGTGACGGCATCTCGCTGATGCGGGCCAACACCATCTACCAAAGCCTCGGACTCACCTCCACGGACCTGGGGCTCCAGATTCAGTCCGAACGGTCGATGTCCGCCACCGCGTTCGGCGTCGTGCCGAAGGAACAGGACCGCCTGTTCGGCCAGCGGCGCGCCACCGACGTCTCCTTGGCCAAGTTCCGCGCCGCCGCGCTGTCCGAGGACACCCAGGGCGTGCTCAACGACGTCACCAAGATCGCGACGACCGCCCTGCTCAACGAGCTGGAGCACCTCCCCGGCATCCGGGCTAACGTGGACAGCGGCCAGTCGACCCGCCTCGCGAACATCCAGGCCTACAACCAGATCATGGACGGCGTGTTCCGCCTGTACGACCGCATGGTCTCGGTACCGGACCTGTCGATCTTCGAGCAGGCCGGCGCCATGCAGAACATGGGCCAGGCCCGCGAGATCATCTCCCGGGAGAACGCTCTGATCAGCGCGGCGATCGCCCGGGACGGGCTCACCGACGCCGAGTACACGTCGTTCGCGGAATGGGTGTCGAACCGGCGTTTCCAGTACGCCAAGGGCATGGCCATGCTGGAGCCGGACCTGCGCAAGCCGTACGAGGAGGTCTTCGCCTCCCCGACGTTCAAGCGCTTCATCACGATGGAGCAGGACATCATCGACCGGGCCAGGTCCACCGGCCCGCTGCCTCCGTCGGTGAGCCGCTGGCAGGCCATCACCGACAGCCTGTCGGCCATGCTCGACCAGGTGGGCATCAAGGCGTCCGTCGGGCTCGCCGACCGCGCCATGAGCGTCGCCACCGGCATCCTGCTGCGCATCGGCCTGGCCGGCGGCCTCGGCCTGGTCGCCGTGGTCGCCTCCATCATCATCTCGGTGCGCTTCGGCCGCCGCCTCATCCGTGAGCTGGCCGACCTGCGCAACTCCGCCCGCGAGCTGGCCGACGTACGGCTGCCGCGGGTCGTCGACCGGCTGCGCAAGGGTGAAGAGGTGAACGTCGAGGCCGAGGCGCCGCCGATCGCCGGGGGCGACTCCGCCGAGGTCCACGACGTCGCGGAGGCGTTCGGCTCGGTGCAGCGCACCGCCGTCAAGGCCGCCGTGGAGCAGGCCGACCTGCGCCGGGGCGTCAGCCAGGTGTTCCTCAACCTGGCGCGCCGCAACCAGGGACTGCTGCACAGGCAGCTGCGGCTGCTCGACACGATGCAGCGCCGGGACTTCGACCCCGAGGCGCTGGGGGACCTGTTCCAGCTCGACCACCTCACCACCCGCATGCGCCGCCACGCGGAGAGCCTCATCATCCTGTCCGGGTCCGCCCCCGGCCGCGCGTGGCGCAAGCCCGTGCCGATGGTGGACGTGGTGCGGGCCGCCGTCGCCGAGGTGGAGGGGTACACCCGGGTCAACCTGTTCCCCCTTCCGAACGCCTTCGTGGCGGGCTCGACCGTCGCCGACCTCATCCACCTGATCGCCGAGCTGATCGAGAACGCGACGCTCTTCTCCCCGCCCCGCACCCGCGTGCAGGTCCGCGGCGAGTCGGTCGCCAACGGCTTCGTGGTGGAGATCGAGGACCGCGGGCTCGGCCTGAGCCCGGAGGAGTACGCGTCGATCAACGATCGGCTGGCGAACCCGCCGGAGTTCGACCTGGCCGACAGCGACCGCCTCGGCTTGTTCGTCGTGGGCCAGCTCGCCGCGCGCAACAACGTGAGCGTGGTGCTGCGCGCGTCGCCGTACGGCGGCACGACGGCCATCGTGCTCATCCCCCGCGAGCTGGTGGCCGACGACGGCTCCCCCGCTCCCCTGCCCGGCTCGCTCGCCGACACCGGGCCGCGCCACGCGCGCGGCTCCATCGGCCAGGCGCCCGCCGAGGCCGAGCCCGAGGACGCGGTCACCAGCGTGCCGGCCACCCCCGCCACGCCGGTCGCGCGGGCCGAGGAGGACCAGGACAACGGCACCTCGCCGTTCTTCACCCCCGCGCGCCCCGCCGACAGCCCGGCGCTGACGGTGGTGCCGGGCTTCATCGACAACGGCCCCGACACCGACCCCGGCATCACGCCGATCACCGACGCCACGGAGCCGCCGTCCTCGGTGCCCCAGCCGAGGACCGCGGCGCCGAAGCCGAGGCCGACCGCGTCCGGCGGCACCCACGCGGGCCTGCCCCGCCGGGTGCGCCAGGCCAACATCGCCCCGCAGCTGCGGGAGAACACCAAGCAGCCGGACACGCGGACCCGGGAGGGCGCGACCCCGCTCGCCGCCCCGACGCCCGCGGAGGATCCCGCGGGCACGACCGGTGGCCCGCAGCGCTCGCCCGACGAGGCGCGCGCCATGTTCTCCGCCTTCCAGCAAGGCGGACGCCGGGGACGGCTGGAGTCGGAGCGGGATATGCGGGAAAAGTCCGCAGAACAGGACGACCGGGCGAATGAGCACCTGAGCAGGCACGATGGCGCGCAGCCACCGCCGGGCACGGGACACGACGAGGGCGACCAGCCCTCCGGAAGCACGGACCGGCGTGACCAACAGCACGGGCTGCGCGACCATAGTGGTGGCTACGTACATCAGGCGACCGGCGAGAAGGGTGACGAATGACTGGCAAAGTCTCGTCGAACGGCGAACTCAACTGGCTCCTCGACGATCTCATCACCAGGGTCGCAGCAGTGCGCCAAGCCGTCATCCTGTCCACCGACGGCCTGGTCGTCGGGGCGTCCAAAGGCTTCAGCAGGGAAGACGCCGAACACCTGTCCGCAGTGGCGTCGGGCTTCCAGAGCCTCGCCCGGGGCGCCGGCCGCCACTTCGGCGGCGGCGAGGTGCGGCAGACCATCGTCGAGATGGAGAACGCCTTCCTTTTCGTGACCGCGGCCGGCACCGGCACATGCCTGGCGGTGCTGAGCAGCGCGGACGCCGACGTGGGTCACATCGCCTACGAAATGGCCATGCTCGTCAAGCGGGTGGGCCAGCACATCTCCACCAACCCCCGGACATCGCCATGACCATTCGCGGAGAACAGTGGCTGGACGAGGAGGCGGGCCCGCTGGTCCGGCCCTACGCCCTGATCCGTGGCCGCACCCGCTCGTCGGCCGACAACCTTGATCTGATCGCTATGGTCACGGCGACCGGCGCTCCGTACACTGGCGAGGCCGGTCTGGGCCCCGAGGAACAGCGCATCCTCGAGCTGTCCGAGCGGCCGATGTCGGTCGCGGACATCGCCTCCGAGCTCGACCTGCCGCTCGGCGTGGTCCGCGTTCTCCTCGGCGATCTCCACGATCACGGCATGATCGGCGTACGGGCTCCTGCCCACCGGGGACCGCGCCCGAACGAGCGCATTCTCAAGGAAGTGATCAATGGCTTACGAGCACTCTGAGGAGCCCGTCGCTCTCAAGATCCTTGTGGCGGGCGGCTTCGGCGTGGGGAAGACCACACTGGTCGGCGCGATCAGCGAGATCCGCCCCCTGCGCACCGAGGAAGTGCTGTCCGACCGCGGCATCGGTGTCGACGACATCGACGGCGTGGAAGCCAAGACGACCACCACCGTGGCCATGGACTTCGGCCGGATCACCATCCGCGAAGGCCTGGTGGTGTACCTGTTCGGCACGCCCGGCCAGGAGCGTTTCTGGTTCATGTGGGATGAGCTGTCCTACGGCGCGCTCGGCGCGGTCGTGCTCGCCGACACCCGGCGCCTGACCGACTGCTTCCCCTCGATCGACTATTTCGAGCAGCGCGGCACGCCGTTCATCGTCGCGGTCAACTGCTTCGACGGCGCCGATCGCCACGAGCCCGAGGACGTGCGCATCGCGCTCGACCTGGACCCCGAGGTCCCCGTGCTCATGTGTGACGTGCGACGCCGCGCCTCGGCCAAGGTCGTGCTGGTCACGCTGGTGGAGCACGCGCTGCGCACGCTCACACCCGCCGCCGGATAGGAACCGCCCCCGCACCACGAGCACCTTCACCTCTTCATCTCGCCGCCCGCACCGGCCTCATCCTGAACTGGATCGGAGTCGACATGCTCAAGGGTGTTCCTCAGCCGCGCGCGGACGAGTTGACCGAGAAGGCCCGGGGATGGCAGAACCCCCGGCTGCCGATCGAGCTCCGCGTGGCCAACCGCGTCCTGAAGCCGTTCGCGGCGCGGCTGTGGCCGCTGGAGGCCGAGGCGCTCAAGGCGAAGGCCCGCAAGCGCACCGGGCTGAGCGACTTCGGCGACCTAGCGCCTCTGGACGAGCCTCTGGGGCTGCTGTGCCGGGGGATGGACGAGGTGGCGGAGTTCCATCCGTTCGGCCGCCTGTCGGTCCATACGGCGATCCTCAGCGCCCTCGTGAACCGGCTGCGGCTGGAGGACCTCGCCAAGCGGCGCCCCGAGGCGTTCGAGCGGCCGGTGGAGGCCCCCATCATCATCGCCGGCCTCGTGCGCAGCGGCACGAGCTTCCTGCAGCGCCTGATGGCCGAGGATCCCGACCTGCGCTCGATCCCGTTCTGGGAGGTGCTGAACCCCCTGCCCATCGGGGACGCCGCGGCGCCGATACCCGACCCCGATCCGCGCATCAAGGCCGGCGCGCGGGCCATCAACTACATGAACCGTGCCTCCCCCGAGATGGTCACGATGCACGAGATGGAGAACGAGTCGGCGGAAGAGGAGCTGGTGCTCCTGGCCATGGGGTTCTCCTCGATGCTGTACGAGGCCACGGCCCCGATGCTGCCCGGCTACATGCCGTGGTACACCGGCACCGACCACACCGCCGGGTACGCCTACCTGCGGCGCGTGCTCCAGGCCATGGCCTGGATCCGCCCGTCGGGGCGGCGCTGGCTGCTGAAGTCGCCGCAGCACATGGAGCAGTTCGGGCCGCTCACCACGGTGTTCCCCGACGCCACGGTGGTGCAGACCCACCGCGACCCCGTGCGCAGCGTGCTGTCGACCGGCAGCATGCTGGCGTACTCGTACCGGCAGAGCTACTACCACCCGAACCCCCACCTGGTGGGCCGCCAGGCCATCGTGATGACCGAACGGCTGCTGCGCGCCGCCGTGCGCGACCGCGACCCCGCCGACGACCGGTTCGTGGACGTCATGTTCGCCGACCTGAACGCGGACCCTCTCGGCACGGTCCGCCGCGTCTACGCCCGGGCGGGCACCGAGCTCACCCCCGAGGCCGAGCGCCGCCTTTCGGACTGGCTGCCGCGCCACGCGCGCGGGCGGCACGGGGCGCACACCTACACCGCCGCCGACCTGGCCCTCGACACCGACGAGCTGCGCGAGCGGTTCGCCTTCTACTACGAGCGGTTCGGCGTCCCGCACGAGCCCCTGTAACGGGCCGTCAGAGCGCCCGGAGCCCTTCGATGACCTCCCGGAGCAGCTCGGCTTGGGGCACGGGACCGGCCGGCGTCGGGGACCTGGTGAGGATCAGGCCCTGGTCGAGCAGGTCGGCGAGCAGCAGCCGCAGCACGCCGAGCGGCAGGTCGACGTCCGAGGCCACCTCGACCACCGGCCGGGAGCGCCGCACCAGCGCGAGCAGCCGCCGGTGCTCGGGCCCGAGCTCGGCGGCGCCCGGCGCGTCGGCGCCGGTGGCCACGATGAGCGTCAGCAGCTCGAACGACGACGCGGGCGGCGGTGTCCTGCCGCGCACCAGCGCGAACGGCCGCACCACCGGCCCGTCGTCGATCCACTCGCCCTCCATCACATGACACCCCGCGGATGCGTGGTCAGGTGCTGCCCCACCCTTCCGACCAGCCGCGCCATCTCGTAGGCGATCAGGCCGGCGTCGGCCTGCATCATGCTCATCACCGCGAGACAGCTCCCATTGCCCGCGGCCGTGACGAACAGCAGCGCCGACTCCATCTCCACGATGGTCTGGCGGACCGCGCCGCCGCCGAAACGCATGCTGGCGCCCTTGGCCAGGCTCTGGAAACCGGCGGCGACCGCCGACAGGTGCTCGGAGTCCTCCCGGCTCAGGCTGCCCGACGCCGCCACGCGCAACCCGTCGTTGGACAGGATGATCGCATGACGGACGTCCGTCACCCGCGCCACGAAATCATCGAGGAGCCAGTTCAGCTCGGTCGACATCGTCACACCTCCTCACCGTCTCGTTCGCTTTCGGTCCTGCCGCGCCGCCACCCCGCCTGCATGGAGTTCAGCAGCGCCCTGGAGTGCTCGGGGGACGTGCCCGCCGGTTGCTCCGGCCCCTCCGCCGCCGCCGGTTCCGCCTCGGGCTTGTTCTTGAGCTGGGGGGCCAGGTGCGCCTGGCGCACCCGGCGGGGCAGGGGCTTGCCCGCCGTGGCCGTGGTGACCGGCTGCTGCGGCTGCGCCGCCTGGTGGGCGGGCCACGGCACCGGCGCGGGCGTCACCTCGCGCGGGGTGGCCGTGGCGGCCAGCGTGTCGGGGAGGAGCACGATGGCGGTGGTGCCGCCGTAGGGGGAGCCGCGCAGCTCGATCCTGATGCCGTGCCGGGCGGCCAGGCGCGCCGTGACGTGCAGGCCGAGCCGCTCGGTGCCGGCGGCCTCGAACTCCGGCGGCCGGGCGAGCTTCTCGTTGACGGCGTCGCGCTGCTCGGGGGACATGCCGAGGCCGCGGTCCTCCACCTCGATGGCGATGCCCCGGGCCGCGGGCTCGGCCCGCACCGAGACCTCGGTGGACGGCGGGGAGAACACGGTGGCGTTCTCGATCAGCTCGGCGCACAGGTGGATGACGTCCGCCGCCGCGTCGCCCTTGAGCGCGACCTCAGGCATGGGGAACACATGCACCCGGGTGTAGTCCTCGACCTCCGCGACCGCGGCGCGCACCACGTCGGCGAGCGGCACCTCGCGGGCGAACGTACGGCCGGGCGAGCCGCCGGACAGGATGACCAGGCCTTCGGCCTGCCGCCGCATGCGGGTGGTGAGGTGGTCGGCGCGGAACAGCTCGCGCAGCGTCTCGGGGTCCTCGATGCGCCGCTGCATGGCGTCCAGCAGCTTGAGCTGCCGTTGCAGCAGCGTCTGGCTGCGGCGGGCGAGGTTGCGCAGGGCCTTGCCGACGGCGTCGCGCAGCGTGGCCTGCTCGACGGCGGCCTCGACCGCGGTGCGCCGCACCCCGGCGAACGCCGCGCTGAGGTCGCGGATCTCGGTGGTGCTGCCGGTGACGGCGAGCGGCGGGGCCTCCACGTCCACATCGACCTCTTCGCCCCGGCGCAGCCGCTGGATGAGGCGCGGCAGCCGTACGTCGGCCAGCTCGGCGGCGGTGTCCCGCAGCTCGCCGAGTTCCCTGGTCAGGCCGCGGCCCACCCGGAACGCCACGACGACGGACACGATGACGGCCACCAGGCCGAGCACGCCGGCCAGACCGGCCCGGACGAAGGTGGCGAGCGCCGCCGGCTCCGCGCTCGCGGCCAGCGCGTCGCTCGACCTGGTCAGCGTCGACTGGTAGTAGGCCTCGATGTCGTCGGCGGCCTGGCGCCACACGGTGTGGGGGAACGTGCGGCCCTGGTCGGCGAGGATCTGCTCCTCCAGGGTGAGGAACCGCTGGTACTCCTGCGAGCGTTCCAGTTCCTCGAAGGGGGCGCGCAGCGCCGGCTCCAGGTCGGACATGCCCTGGGAGAACAGGAACCGCCTGGTGGTGGCGAGCTGCGCGAACGCGCGGTACTCGTCGGGGGACAGCGGGCGGCCGGCGATCAGCACCCCGGCGGCCAGGCCGCGTTCGCGGGACAGGAAGTCCTTGGAGTAGCCCATCGCGGTCACGGCGCGGGACTGCTGGTAGAGCGGCAGGTCGTTGGCGACGGTCATGGCGGCGATGAGCCGCTGCATGGCGTCGGGGAAGCGGCCGTACTCCACGGTCAGCGCCGCCTGGTCCAGCACGCCGGCGTCCACGGCCGAGCGGGCGGCGTCCAGGCGTCCGATCATGACGAGCATCTCGTCGAACCGCGTCCTCATCGCGGGTGTGGAGAGGTCCTCCTGCGCGGAGTCGGTCAGCGCGAGCTCGCGGAACCGGTCCCGCAGGCCGTCCACGACCTCGCGCTGCCGGGACACCGCGGCCTTGCGCTCAGGGGACCTGCTGCCGAGCCATTCGGAGGTCAGCATGTGCTCGCGTTGCATGCCGATGGCCAGGTCGTCGCCCGGCTTGCCGATGTTGGCGTACAGGGAGGCGACGGCGAGCATGCTCGCCGATTCCCTCGTGGTCACGCTTGTCCCGAAGACCCATAGGGCCGCCAGGGAGAGGAGCGGGATCACGAGCAGCGCGGTGATCTTGAACCGGATGGATCTGCTCGACGCCATGACACCTCATCGGTTCGCGGGTTACGGCCGGGGACCGGCATCCGAGGGTGAAGATCGGCGAGCAGACTAGCATTGTGCGTGGTGTTGTACCTGGTACATCTGTGGTATTGGGCCAAATAGACCCATCTGTCATCGGTGTCGGGAAAGCTGCAGGGAGGCGGCCCCGGCGACCACCCGGTCCACCGCGGCGGCCATCGCGGCCCGGGTGGCCGCGCTTTCCACTGTGTAAGGACGGTGGGCCGCGTCATCCCAGGCGACCCTGGTCTGGTGCGCCGCCACGAGCGCCAGCGCGGCGGTCTCCA
Organism: Sphaerisporangium aureirubrum; assembly: GCF_042658925.1. NCBI lineage: Bacteria > Bacillati > Actinomycetota > Actinomycetes > Streptosporangiales > Streptosporangiaceae > Sphaerisporangium > Sphaerisporangium aureirubrum. Next base: position 14,759 of record NZ_JBHSRF010000004.1, on the reverse strand, counting down.
CACCGAGCAGCGTCCACTCGACCAGACCGGCCAGCACACCGTGGCCGGGCAGCGACACGTAGGTCAGCACCGCGAGCGTCCCGCCCGCGGCCAGGGCCAGCCACTCCATCGGGCGCGCGATCGGCAGCCACCGCTCGTCGGCGCCGAACCGGCGCGACATCAGCGCGGTGGCGCCCGCCATGCTCACCAGGGCCACCAGCATCGCGACCTCCGCGACCCGGGTGCCCGGCGCGACGGCCGCGATGACGGCCGACACGGCCCACGCCAGCGTCAGCGCCTGCGGCCATCCCGCGACAGGCGCCCGCACGGCGCGCATCCCGGCGGCCAGCAGCAGCGAGGAAACCCCGAGCAGGCCGACGGCGAGGGCCGCGGCCCTGCCGCCGTCCAGCGCGGCGTACCGGGCGATGGTCAGATCGGCCATCCCGTCCGGACCACCGATCCGGCCGATCACCAGCGTGAGGGACGCGGCAAGCACGCCTGCACCGGCGACCAGGGGATAAAGCCTTCTCAGGGGAAGCATGTATAAAGATTCCCCCGAAAGGGGCATCTCAGGCATCCGGTTTAATCCCTGAGCCATCCCTGAGCCCACCCCTAGGTCTCAGGGATGACCGGCAGGCCCTACCCTCACCCCGCCCGGGGACGGAAGCGACCCGGGACCCCCCTCGCGAGTCCCGGGTCGCGGCTCCGGCGCCGGTCAGGCCGTCGCGGCGGCCTCGGTGTAGCGGGCGCGCAGCCCGGGGACCGGGTCGGCCTCGTAGGCCTCGGGCTCGCCGGACCCCCAGACCGGGGGCTCGGCGGTTCCGGCCAGCAGCCACGCGGCCTGCCGGGCGGCGCCGTCGGCCACGTACTCGCCGGGCTCGGGCACCAGGACCGGCCGGCCGAACACCGACGGGGCGATGCGGCGCACCGCCTCGGACCTGGCGCCGCCGCCGATGAACAGCAGGCGGCTCGGCTCCACGCCGAGCGCGTCCAGGCCGTCGGCGAGCCCGCACAGCATGCCCTCCACGGCCGCCCGCGCGAAGTGCGCCGGGGTCGCGTTGGACAGCCGCAGCCCGTGCACCGACCCGGTGGCGTCCGGCTTGTTCGGCGTGCGCTCCCCCTCCAGGTACGGCACCATCACGAGCCCGTCCGCCCCGGGCGGCCCTTGCAGGGCCAGGTCGGACAGCTCCGCCACGCCGACGCCCAGCACGGCCGCCGCCGCGTCGAGCACCCGGGCGGCGTTCAGCGTGCACACCAGCGGCAGGAAACGGCCGGTCGCGTCCGCGAAGCCCGCGATGGCCCCGGAGGCGTCGTGGCTCGACGTGCCCGAGCAGGCGAAGACGGTCCCCGAGGTGCCGATGGACACCACCACGTCCCCGGGCCGCAGGCCCACGCCGAGCGCCGCCGCCATGTTGTCGCCGGTGCCGGGCGCCAGCCGCACGGACGCGGCGTCCGGGAACAGGCCGGAGTCGACCACCCCGGCCTGCCCCACCGGCTCCAGCACGCGCGGCACGAGCGGCGTGTGCCCGAGCGCCAGCTTGAGCAGGTCGGCGCGGTAGGTGCCCGCCGACGGGGACCAGTAGCCGGTCCCCGAGGCGTCACCCCGGTCCGTGGTCAGCGCGCCGAGGCCTTTGGCCCCGGCCAGCCGCCAGGTGAGCCAGTCGTGCGGCAGGCACACCGCCGCCGTACGCCGGGCGTTCTCCGGCTCGTGCTCGGCCAGCCAGCGCAGCTTGGTCACCGTGAACGACGCCACCGGCACGCTGCCCGCCGCGTCCGCCCAGGCCTGCGGCCCGCCGAACTCGGCGACCAGTTCCTCGGCCGCGCGGGCCGAGCGGGTGTCGTTCCACAGCAGGGCGTCGCGGATCACCGCGCCGTCCTCGTCCAGGCAGACCATGCCGTGCTGCTGGGCGCCGACCGACAGCGCCGCCACGTCGGCCAGGCCGCCCGCCTCGTCGATCGCCTGCCGCAGCGCCGTCCACCAGTGGTCGGGGTGGACCTCGGTGCCCGGCGGGTGCGGGGCGCGGCCCTCGCGGACCAGCGCCCCCGTCTCGGCGTCCCTGACGACGACCTTGCAGCTCTGCGTCGAGGAGTCGATCCCGGCGACCAGGGTCATCCGCGCACCCCGAGGAGGTGCTCGATCGCCAGCTGGTTGAGACGGGTGAAGTGGAACCCCCGCTCGGCCGCCTTGTCGATGTCGAAGTCGTCCTTGGCCAGGTCGGCGACGGTCTCGCCGGGGGCCAGGGTCGGCTGGGCCAGCTCGGTGACCCGGGAGTCGGCGAGCGCCTGCTGCACCTCGGGGTCGGCGCGGTACGCGGCCGACTTCGCCTTCAGGATGAGGTACGTCCGCATGTTGGCGGCGGCCGACACCCACACGTCCTGCGGGTCCTCGGTGCGCAGCGGCTTGTAGTCGAAGTGGCGCGGGCCCTCGTAGCCGCCGTTCTCCAGCAGGTCCACAAGGAAGAACGCGCTCTTGGTGTCACCGTGGCCGAAGATGAAGTCCTGGTCGTACCTCGGGCCGTGCTGGCCGTTCAGGTCGATGTGGAACAGCTTGCCGTGCCACAGGGCCTGGGCGATGCCGTGCACGAAGTTGAGCCCGGCCATCTGCTCGTGGCCGACCTCGGGGTTGAGCCCGACCATCTCGGGGTGCTCAAGCTCGTTGATCAGCGCCAGGGCGTGGCCGATGGTGGGCAGCAGGATGTCGCCGCGCGGCTCGTTGGGCTTGGGCTCCAGGGCGAAGCGCAGGTCGTAGCCCTTGTCGATGACGTAGGCGCACAGGAGGTCGAGGCCCTCCTTGTACCGGTCGAGCGCGGCCTTGACGTCCTTGGCCCCGTCGGACTCGGCGCCCTCACGGCCGCCCCAGCAGACGTAGGTGGTGGCGCCGAGCTCGGCCGCGAGGTCGATGTTGCGGAGGACCTTGCGCAGGGCGTACCGGCGCACGTCGCGGTCGTTGCTGGTGAAGGCGCCGTCCTTGAACACCGGGTGGGTGAACAGGTTGGTGGTGGCCATGGGGACCTTGAGGCCGGTGCCGGCGAGGGCCTCCTTGAACTTCTGCACGGCCTTGTCGCGGTCGGGCTCGGTGGCCAGCAGGTCGTCGTCGTGGAAGGTGACGCCGTAGGCGCCGAGCTCGGCGAGACGGTTGACCGACTCCACCGGGTCGAGCGGGGGGCGGGAGGCGTCACCGAAGGGGTCGCGCGCCTGCCAGCCGACCGTCCAGAGGCCGAAGGTGAACTTGTCTTCCTTCTTGGGGGTGTACGCGTCCACTGTCTGTATCTCCCAACTTGGAGGTATTTAGTCTATGTTGTGGACTAAATATCGGACGACGGAGGCGCCAGGTCAAGAGGCGCGGGACCGTGACTTCACGGGGGAGGGCGGCTGGTTGTGATCGAGGGCGGTGACATCCCCTGATGGCAGGGGCTTTGCGGCACGGCACGATGCGCGCGGGCAACCTCGCGGTCGTCCTCGGCGAGCTCGACCGGCGCGGGCCCCTGACCCGCGCCGCCCTCGCCGACGGCACCGGCCTGACCAAGACCACGGTATCGAAGCTGGTCGGCGACCTGATCGACGCCGGCATGGCCGTGGAGTCCGGCGCCGTGCGCGACGGCGAGCGGGGCCGTCCGGGGACGGCCGTGCGGCTCAGCGGGCACCGCGTGGCCGCGCTCGGGCTGGAGATCAACGTCGACTACCTGGCCGCCTGTGTGGTCGATCTCACCCGCGAGATCCGCGTCATCCGTACACAGCCTGTGGACAACCGCTCCGTCCCGCCCGCCGAGGTCATCGCCCGCCTGCGCACCCTGGCCACGACCGTACTCGCCGAGGCCGCCGCCCTCGGCCTGTCCGTCGCCGGCGCCGTGGTGGCCCTCCCCGGCCCCGTCGACCCCATCACCGGCACGGTCCACCGCGCTCCCAACCTCGGCTGGCGCGACGTCGCCGTCACCGACACCCTGGCCCTCCCGCTGCCGGTGGTCGTGGACAACGAGGCGAACCTGGCCGCCCTCGGCGAGTTGTGGTTCGGCTCCGGCCCGTCCCTCGGCGACTTCCTCCACGTCTCCGGCGAGATCGGCATCGGCGCCGGCCTGGTCGTCGGCGGCGGCCTGTTCCGCGGCGCACACGGCTTCGCCGGCGAACTCGGCCACGTCGTCGTCACCCCCGACGGCCCCCCCTGCCGCTGCGGCGGCTCCGGCTGCCTGGAACGCTACGCCGGCCAGGACGCCCTCCTGGCCGAAGGCGAAACCCTGCCCGGCCTGGTGGCCCGCCTCCGCTCCGGCGACCCCGAAGCCCTGGAGTCCTGCACCCGCGCCGGCACCGCCCTCGGCATCGCCCTCACCACCGCGGCCAACCTCCTGGACCCCGACACCATCGTCCTCGGCGGCATCTACGCCCCCCTGTTCCCCTGGATCTCCACCTCCGTCACCCGGACCCTGCACAGCCGTCTGTCCCAGATGCACCCAAAGGTCCCCGCCCTGGTCATCTCCGCCGCCGGCACCAACGCCGCCCCCCTGGGCGCCGCCGGCTCGGTCATCCAGCGTGTCATCGCCGACCCCACCCCCCTGCTCCCCTCGCCACCGGCCCCTCATCAGGAGGCCATCGGCTGAGGACGTGTCAGCCCGGGGGGCCGGCCCCTGGTGCGTCGCGGTCGTCGACGATTCGGGTGAGCAGGTCAAGAAGGGTGGTGCGCTCGTCCGCCGACCAGGAGCGCAGTAGTTCGTCCTGCGCGGCGGCCACGACGGCGCCGAGCTCGCGAAGGTGGCGGGTTCCCGCGGCGGTGATGGTGATGATGTTGCGGCGGCCGTCACCGGGGTCGGGACCGCGCCGGACGTACCCCTGCTCGACCAGAGCGCCGATCGCGGCCACCACGTCGCTGCGATCGATGGACGTGCACCGCCCCAGGTCCGCCTGACTCGACGGCCCGAACTCGTCCAGCGCGGCGAGCATGGCGAAGTGGTACCGGCGTGAACCGACGCTCGCCAGAGCCTGGTCTGTCAGCCGGTTCGCCGTGATGGCCACTTGATTGACCAGCCAGCTGGGCAGTGTTCTCAGCCGGGCGGGAGTGGCGCGCTCTCTGATCCCCACGATCCCCATCCTAGAGGATGGTTGGCGGCACCATCATTGGCAGGACCATCAAACTGCGGTACGTTGACGATGCAGTTGTTGGCGCGACCATCAATCTCCCGCAGAGGAATCGGAGATCGACATGACCGAGACCACCGTGCCCCGCCCCAGCTTCGGCCGCGCACTCGCCGAGGCCACCCGGAAGGTCGGCAAGCTGCACCGCCGGGCCCTCGCCGAGTCCGGCACCGACTTCCCCGGCTGGATGCTCCTCACCCTGCTGAAGGAGCAGACCTCGCCGATGCCTGTCGGCGTCGTGGTGGCCGAGATGGACCACCGCATGGACCTTCCCGAGGCCGACGTCCTCAGCCTCCTGAAGAGGACCGCCGCGGCGGGCCACGTCACCTACCGGCCGGACGCCCCGACGCCTACCGCGGAACTCACAGAGGAGGGAAGAACCTACTTCGCACGCGTCTACGCCCACGCCCGCACGACCACCGACGCCGCCGGCGACGGCATCGACCCCGACCTCCTCGACACCGTGGTCACCGTGCTTCTGGCCGTGGACGAGCGCGCGACCCTCCTGCTCGATTCCTGACAACGGCACGAGAGGTCACCCCTCGCCACCCGACGAGGGGTGACTCCTCCCGGTATGCCCCACCCGAGGCAGCGGTGGACACGGCCCACTGTCACCTCCCCAGAGTCATCGGCTAAATTCGGTTGAGAGTTAAAGCAACCCTGGAGGACCCATGTCCGTCCATCGCCTCAACCACGCCGTCCTGTACGTCCGCGACGTCGACCGCAGCGTCGCCTTCTACCAAGAGGCCCTCGGCTTCCGCGTCGTGATGTCCTTCCCCGGCGCCGCCTTCCTCCAGGCCCCCGCCTCGCACAACGACCACGACCTCGGCCTGTTCCAGATCGGTGCCCAGGCGGGCCCCTCGCAGGCGGGCCAGGCCACCGTCGGCCTCTACCATCTGGCCTGGGAGGTCGAGACCCTCGACGACCTCCAGCACACCGCCGACAAGCTCACCGAACTCGGCGCCCTGGTCGGCGCGTCCGACCACAGCACCACCAAGGCCCTCTACGCCAAGGACCCCGACGGCCTCGAATTCGAGGTCTCCTGGCTGGTCCCCGCCTCCCACCTCACCGAGGACACCATCGCCGCCCGCGCCCACATCCGCCCCCTGGACATCGCCAAGGAGAAGACCCGCTACGGCGCCCTGACCCGGGGCGGCACCGGCATCTCCATCCCCGGGTGAAAACCTTTTCCGCGTAGAAATCTCACCGTCCTATGCCTTGGACCCCCAACGGTGTCGAGTTCGAGGTCTACTCGCCGATCCTGGACCGAAAACCTTTTCTGCGCTGAAATTTTCACCGTCCCCTGCCGCGCGGCCGAGCCCCCGGCGGCTGATAGTTCCAGGCGGGAGGACCCGTGGCGCCACGGGCCTCCGGTGCCGGCCGCGGCGAGGCGTTGACGTGTCCCGCTCGGTCGGATGTACTCCCCGGCACCGGCAGCGGACGGATTCCTTGATTGTTAGCGATAACAATAAATGATCGCGGCTATTCGAGTCAGCCAGTGAGCTGCCGGTTTTTCCTGATTGTTGCCGCTAACAAAGGAAGAGCAGATGTCCCCCTCGCCGCTCAACCGCCGTCAGCTGTTCCAAGCCACGGGTGTCGCCCTGGTCGCCACGACCGCCGGCCCGGTCGCCTTCGGTAGCTCAGCGGCCGAGGCCGCGGTGGTGCCTCCGGTCCGGCCCGACCTCGGAGTCTCGGCCTATCCGTTCGACTACGGGCAGGTGCGGCTGAGCTCCGGTCGCTGGATGGACAACCAGAACCGCACGCTGTCCTACCTGCGGTACGTCGACGTCGACCGCATGCTGTACGTCTTCCGCGCCAACCACCGGCTGTCCACCAACGGCGCCGCCGCGAACGGCGGATGGGACGCTCCTTCGTTCCCGTTCCGCTCCCACATGCAGGGGCACCTTCTCACCGCGTGGGCCCAGGCCTACGCCGTGCTCGGCGACACCACGTGCCGCGACAAAGCCAACTACATGGTCGCCGAGATGGCCAAGTGCCAGGCGAACAACGGCGCGGCCGGGTTCGGCACCGGGTACCTGTCCGGCTTCCCCGAGTCCGAGTTCAGCGCCCTGGAGGCGCGCACGCTGAGCAACGGCAACGTGCCGTACTACTGCATCCACAAGACACTGGCCGGCCTGCTCGACGTGTGGCGCCACACGGGCAGCACCCAGGCCCGCAGCGTGCTGCTGGCGCTGGCCGGCTGGGTGGACCAGCGCACCGGCCGGCTCAGCTCCAGCCAGATGCAGAACATGCTGGGCACCGAGTTCGGCGGCATGAACGCGGTGCTGGCCGACCTGTACCAGCAGACCGGCGACGGACGCTGGCTCACGGTCGCGCAGCGGTTCGACCACGCCGCGGTGTTCAACCCCCTGGCGTCGAACAGCGACCAGCTCAACGGCCTGCACGCCAACACCCAGGTGCCCAAGTGGATCGGCGCGGCGCGGGAGTTCAAGGCCACCGGCACGACCCGCTACCGCGACATCGCGAGCAACGCCTGGAACTTCACCGTCGGCGCGCACACCTACGTCATCGGCGGCAACAGCCAGGCCGAGCACTTCCGGGCCCCCAACGCGATCGCCGGGTACCTCTCCAACGACACCTGCGAGCACTGCAACACCTACAACATGCTCAAGCTGACCCGCGAGCTGTGGCTGCTCAACCCCAATCAGGTGTCGTACGTGGACTACTTCGAGCGGGCCCTGCTCAACCACGTCATCGGCGCGCAGAACCCCGCCGACGGCCACGGCCACGTCACCTACTTCACACCGCTGCGGCCGGGTGGCCGCCGCGGGGTGGGCCCGGCGTGGGGCGGCGGCACGTGGAGCACCGACTACAACTCGTTCTGGTGCTGCCAGGGCTCGGGGGTGGAGGTCAACACCAACCTGATGGACTCCATCTACTTCTACAACGGCACCACGCTGACGGTGAACCTGTTCATGCCGTCGGTGCTGAACTGGACGTCTCGCGGGATCACGGTCACCCAGACCACGACCTACCCCGTGAGCGACACTACGACCCTGCAGGTGACCGGGAGCGTCGGCGACTCGTGGACGATGCGGATCCGCATCCCCGGCTGGACCACCGGCGCGACGATCAGCGTCAACGGCACCCAGCAGAGCGTGGACACCACTCCGGGGACCTATGCCTCACTGACCCGGTCCTGGACCTCGGGTGACACCGTGACGGTCCGCCTGCCGATGCGAGTGATCATGGTGGCGGCCAACGACAACCCCAACGTCGCGGCCGTCACCTACGGACCGGTCGTGCTGTCGGGCAACTACGGCAACACCTCGCTGTCGGCGTTGCCGACGCTGAACACCTCGTCGATCACCCGGACCAGTACGACCGCGCTCACCTTCACCGCCACCGCGAACAACGCGACGGTGAACCTGATCCCGTTCTACGACGCGCACGGGCACAACTACACCGTCTACTGGAATGCCACCGGCGGCGGTGGCCAGCCCACCGGGTCGGGTTTCCGGCTGGTCAACGCGGCCAGCGGCCTCGTGCTGGGCATCCAGGACATGTCTACTGCCGACGGCGGCCTGGCGCTGCAGTGGACCGACAACGGCACCGCCGACCACAACTGGGAACTGATCGTCGACGGCGGCGCGGTGAGGTTCCGCAACGCCAACAGCGGCAAGGTGCTGGGTGTGGACGGCATGTCGACCGCCGACAACGCCCGCGTCCTGCAGTGGGCCGACAACGGCACCGCCGACCACCGCTGGACCATCACCGACGTCGGCGACGGAACCCACAAGATCCGCAACGCCAACAGCAGCAAACTGCTGGGCATCCTCAACGGCTCCACCGCCAACGGCGCCCAAGCCGTGCAGGACCCCGACAACGGATCGTCCGACAACCAGTGGCGCTTCGTCCCGAGCGGCGCCCGCCGCATCCAGAACCTGGCCAGCGGCCTGGTACTCGGCGTGCAGAACATGTCCACCGCCGACGGCGGCCTGGTCCTGCAATGGGGTGACACCGGCACCACCGACCACCTGTGGACCGCCGTCACCGACACCGGAGGCTACATCCGCCTTCGCAACTCCAACAGCAACAAGGTCCTAGGCGTCGAGAACGCCTCCACCAGCACCGGCGCGCGCGTCCTCCAATGGGCCGACAACGGCGCGAGCGACCACCGCTGGCGCCTGCGTCACGGCGCCAACGGCTACTTCCGCATCCAATGCGCCAACGGTGGCCGCGTCCTCGGCGTCACCGGCGCCTCCACCGCCCAGGGCGCCCAGATCGTCATGTCCGACGACAACGGCGCCAACGACCACCTCTGGCGATTCGTGTAGTCCCCCCGCGCCGGGAAGCCCCGGAGCCCATGCTCGTCCTGGGCGGCCGTACCAAGTCAGGGAACCCCAGGGTACGGCTGCCACAGGACGACGAGCATCACAACCCACGCGAGCACCACGCCCTGCATGACCACGATGCCCTTCCGCCCCCGCCGCCAAGCGATCACCAGAGTCGTGACCAGGACGACGGCCACCACCCCGTAAGACGTATAGGCGACCCTGCAACGAAAGCGAATCTCCGCCAGCCACTGCTCATACGTCGGATCGCTCCCAGAACAGAGCACCGTCGCCCCGTCACACAACACCCCCCGCCCCACCGCCCGATCGATGACAAACCCAGCGGCCACCAGCAGCACCCAGTCCAAGCAGCACAACACCACCACCGCTCCGACAACCCACCCGTGCCGCGCCAATTCCCCCATCCGCACCACCCGATCGTACGGCGCCGCCCTACGGCGACATCGTCAATGTCGGCTTTCGGGGGATGGAACGTACCGGTCCGTCAGGCCGCGGAGCGCTCGGCGGCCGGGCGGCGGCGCCGGTTCGCGTGTGAGATGGCCGGTGGGGTGTAGGACACGTCGTTGGGGCCGGCGTCGGTACCGGGGGGAGCGATCTCGTCGAGCCGGTCGAGGATCTCGTCGTCCAGGGTGACGCCGGCGCCGGTCAGCAGGTCGTCGAGCTGTCGCATGGTGCGCGGCCCGATGATCGCGGAGGTGACGCCCGGGTGGGCGATCGCGAACGCCATCGCGAGGTGGGTCATCGGCAGGCCGGCCTTCTCGGCGAGCGGGATGAGCTGTTCGACGACGTCGAGTTTGCGCTGGTCGGTGAAGTGCTGCGGCATGCCGCCGGACCGGTGGGTGTCCGTCTGCCGCCCCTTGCGGTAGCGGCCGGTGAGCAGGCCCTGGCCCAGCGGGCTCCAGACCAGGGTGCCCATCCCGTAGCGCTGACAGACCGGCAGCACCTCTCGTTCGATGCTTCGGTTGACGATCGAGTACGGCGGCTGCTCGGTCCGGAAACGCTCCAGACCGCGCCGCTCGGCGACCCACTGCGCCTCGACGATCTCCGAGGCGGGGAAGGTCGACGCGCCGATCGCCCGCACCTTGCCGCCGCGGACCAGGTCGGACAGGGCTGACAGAGTCTCCTCCACGTCGACCGCCGGATCGGGGCGGTGGATCTGGTAGAGGTCGAGGTGGTCGGTCCGCAGGCGGCGCAGGGTGTTCTCGACGGCGGTCATGATCCAGCGCCGTGAGTTGCCCCCGTGGTTCGGATCGCCGCCCATCGGATAGTGCACCTTGCTGGCCAGCACGACGTCGTCGCGGCGACCCTTGAGTGCCTTGCCGACGATCACCTCGGATTCGCCGGCGGAGTACACGTCGGCGGTGTCGACGAAATTGATTCCCGCGTCCAGGGCCCTGTGGATGATCTGGATCGAGTCGTCGTGGTCGGGGTTGCCCATGGCCCCGAACATCATGGTGCCCAGGCAGTACGGGCTGACCTCGATTCCGGTCCGGCCCAGCGTGCGGTACTTCATGATTCCCCCCGGAATCGTTCGTGGAGCGTTCGGTGCGTGATCGGCATGGTGCCGTCGGGCCCTGTGGGGGTGCGGCGTCGCCGATACATCCATGCAAGCAACGCGGCGAGCGCCGGGCCTTCACGATCCTTTCGCGTGGTTGCACAATCCTCTTCGCTCAGGTGGGAGTCACGGCAGCGCCGCCGCGGCGGGACCGGCTCCACCCCGCAGGCGTACCGCGTCGACGCTGGGCGGAGCACCGAACTGGCGCCGGTACTCCCGGCTGAACTGGGACGGGTTGTCGTACCCGACGCGCTGGCCGACGCCGGTGACGTCGTTCGGACGGTTCGCCAGCAGCAACCTCGCCGCCTGTAGCCGGATCTGCTTCTGGAACTGGATCGGGCTCATCGCCGTCACCACCTGGAAGTTCCGGTGGAAAGCGGAGACACTCATCCCCGAAAGCTGTGCCAGTTCCCCGACCCGGAACGGCTGGGTGTAGTTCTCCCGGATCCACCGCACAGCACGTTCAATGTGGCTCAGGCTGCTGTCCGCGAGACCGAGCTGACGGACGGCGTCCCCCTGTTCCCCGGTCATCAACCGCCAGAGGATTTCCCGCTTGAGCAGCGGGACGAGCGCCTTCCGGTCCCCTGGCCGGTCGAGCAGGCGCAGCAGCCGAACGACAGCGTCGAGCAACTCGTCCGGGGCGTCACTGACCGCGATGCCCGGCGGCACGGTGCCGGTGGACCGAGGTAGTTCCCCAGGTCCGATCTGCAGCAGCAGCTCCGCGATGACGGCAGGTTCCAGGGTCATGCCGAAACCGAGCGAGGGGCGGGCGGTGTCGACGAAATGCCCCGTCACCGGGAGGTCGACCGAAGCGACGAGATACTGGCCGGCACCGTACTCGTAGACGCGGTCCCCCAATGCCAGACGCTTGCTGCCCTGAGCGATGACCGCCAGCACCGTGCCGGACATCGAGGACTCCGGCGAAACCGCATGATCGACCTTGCAGACCCGGACGCCGTCGATTGCAGTGGCCAAGCCGGGACGCGCATGCCGTTCCAGCAGGTCACGAAGCTCGTCCAGAAACATGTCACCATTGCAGCACGCGAGCCGCCGACGGCCAGAGGAAGGTGCACGAACACACAAGTCCGTCCCATCCCGCCCCGCGAGCGACCCAGTGCGGCGGCCTTCAAACCGCCGACTGATGAAAGGCTCCGCCGACCGGTCCGTACAAGGCCGGACGCGCCGTCGTCAGAAGGACTTGAGGGTGGCGACGAATGCGCCGAAGGCGGGGGACGGCACCGTCAAGTGGCCTCTTGAGGGGGTCTTGCTGTCGCGGATGGCTACCCCGGTAGGGAGGGTGGCGACCTCCACGCAGTCGCCGCCGTTCGCTGAGCTGTAGGAGGATTTCTTCCAGATTAGCTCTTCCATTGTCCGGCCATCCTTGTCATGAGTGACACAGATTCTCGCTGAGACAGGGCGTCAGCCCGGAAGACATCGAACATTCGTCGCAATCGTATCAAATCCTCCGGATCCTCGACTACTTCTCCGCTGATGGCATTGTCCACGTACGCGATGTCAGTTCCGCCGTTGAAATTGGCGATCACGAACGGACCGGTGAAACCCGCGCATGCCTTGGCGCCGGGGGGACGATCTGAACGATCACGTTATCGCGTTTGGCCATCTCTGACAGATGCGTCAGTTGACCGGCCATGGCATCGGGACCGCCGACGTTCTGGGCCAGCACGCTTTCCGCGATGAGTGCGATGAACATCGGCGGCTCCTCCTCTTGGTAAAGGATCTTCTGCCGTTCCATGCGCGCGCCGACCATCTCTTCGACGTCCGCGAGATGGTTGGCCGCCTGGAGGATCGCTCTCGCGTAGTCCTCGGACTGCAGGAGACCGGGCACCACCATCGGCTGGAACGACCACAACGACGACGCCCGTGCCTCGATCTCCGTCCAGCGTCCGAACCACTCCAGTGGGACCGATGCCTTCACCAATTCCTCGCGGATGCGGGCGAGGATGCCCCTCATCTCGAACATCTCATCCAGTTTGGCCACATGGTCCGCCACGGGAACCCGATGGCCGGTCTCCCATTGGCGGACCAGGACTTCACTTACATAGAACTCTTTGGCCAGCGTCGCCCGGGATATACCTTTCCCTTCCCGAGCCCGCCGCAATTCCCGAGCAAGGAACATACGCGGCGTGCCGCCGTTACCTGTCGTCATCTGCCGGTGCACCTCGTTTCAGCGGGCCACAGGGGGTTTCGAATCACACGCGGTCCGAATGTGCCTTCCCCACACAATGCCAGGCGAACGATCCTGGCAACGGCTTTTCCGAAAAGGCCGGCCGTGGAATCGAACGAAACCCGCGCCACATGGGTCCCCCTCCGCACGAAAGGGTGCGAATAATGGCAGACCCCGCAATGCTGCCGTGCAGCGATAAAACGTCTACCCCGGACGTACCGGCGAACGTCATCGAGCTGCCGGGACGTCCGGAGTCGGCCGCACTCGCCCGGACGTTCGCCAGGGAGGCGCTCGGCGACCGGCATCCTGCCGCCGACGACGTGACACTCCTGGTGTCGGAGCTGACCGCGAACGCCGTGATCCATTCGAGGTCGCGCGACGGCGGGACCGTGACGTTGATGATCGCCGACCGTGTGACACATGTTCACATCGAAGTCACCGACGAGGGCGGCGACGCGGCCCCTGAACTCCGTGAGGACCCTCTTTCCGAAGGAGGACGCGGCCTCATGCTCGTGAACCTGATCTCCCACCGCTGGGGCGTTTCGCAAGACTGGTCCTGGCGCACCGTCTGGTGCGAGGTGCGGTACGAGATCGCCACCACACCGGCCGGCGGTCGAGTCTGAGAAGTGGTCGGTGACGCTAGACAGCGAGGCACCGGTCAAGCCGAGCCCTTTCGCGGTGGAGCGCGATGAGCCCGGCAGGGGCCGGAGGTGTGGGGGCTGGCTCCCACATACAGGGGCCGGGGATGTGGGGGCTGGCCCCAATGCCACTTAGCTTAAGTTGATCTTTGTGGTGGGTGTGTCGTTCTGTGTGGTGTGGGGGTGGTTCGGGAGGATCGGGTCGTGTGACGCATGGTGGTGTGGTGGCGGGTGGCCGGTTGACGGATTGGGTCTCGCTGGGAGTGCTGACTGCGTCGGTGCCGCGTGATGTGGTCGATGAGGCGGTCGCGGTGGCGGGCAGGCAGGCCAGGCGCGCGGGTGGGAAGCTGCCGCCGCATGTGATGGTGTATTTCGCGATGGCGATGGCGTTGTTCGCCGATGATGACTACGAGGAGATCGCGGTCCGGCTGGGTGAAACGTTGTCGGGTTGGGGGTGCTGGGACGCGCAGTGGTCGCCGCCGACTTCGGGCGGGATCGCGCAGGCTCGTGCTCGGCTGGGGTTTGAGCCGGTGCGGGCGCTGTTTGAGCGGGTGGCGGTTCCCGTCGCCGGGGAACTGACGCGTGGTGCGTGGCTGGGGGATCGGCGGTTGATGGCCATCGACGGGTTTGAGTGGGACGCCCCGGACACGCCCGGTAACGTCGAGGTGTTCGGCTATGGCGGATCGGCCGAGCATGCCACGCCGTTTCCCAAAGTGCGTGTGGTCACGATCTCCGAGTGCGCTTCGCATGCGGTGGTGGCGGCCGCGATGGCCGGCACCTCCATCGGGGAACAGGTCCTGGCGCGGGCGTTATGGCCAGGCGTGGAGCCGGGCTGGCTGCTGCTGGCCGACCGCAACTTCTTCAACTGGGCCGACTGGCATGCCGCAGCGGCCGGCGGCGCGCAGTTGTTGTGGCGGGTCAAGTCCAGCCACCGACTGCCGGTGCTGGAGGGGTTGCCCGAT